>JAAYUY010000096.1 GCA_012517435.1 Sphingobacteriales bacterium
AAACCAGTCGCGAACTAATTTTCCGAAATAATTTTCTGAAAATAAAGCTTCCTGCCAGAAATTTGATGAATATACTGCATCCCAATATAATGGGTGATTTCTGTGAAAGTCCTTGCCAAACTTTTTTTCAAAGGAATGCAGCAATTCAATATTCCAGTCAAATTCAAAGCAATCAATTCCGTTTTTTCTGAAAATTTCCGCCACCGTAACAATTCCCAAAGGAGGGATCAAAGGGCTCCATGGTGGTGGCAGAATGATAGCAACTTTGAATGATTGCCTCATTTGTAATTTTCAAACATTAAACAAAAAATGCAGCAAGTCGCCATCCTGAACAATGTAATCTTTCCCTACAACATGAAACTTTGCATGGTCTTTACATGCCTGCTCAGAGCCATATTTGATATAATCTTCATATTTAATCATCTCTGCACGTATGAAACCCCTTTCAAAATCGGAATGAATGACCCCTGCTGCCTGAGGTGCTGTACTGTTTTTAGGGGTAGTCCATGCCCTGACTTCTTTTTTACCCACAGTGAAAAAAGTAATCAGGTCGAGCAGTTTGAAAGCCGATTGAATCAGGCGGTTTACACCCGGCTGTTTCAGACCGTACATTTCCATAAATTCTTTTCTTTCTGCCTCGTCTTCGATCTGCCGGATGTCGGATTCAAGGCGGCAATTCAGGATCAGCATTTCTGCCTTTTCTTCTGCAGCACTTTCTGAAAGCCTTTGGGTATGCTGATTCCCATTTATCCCATCTTCATCCACATTGGCTACATACAAAACCTTTTTTGAAGTCAGGAAACTAAAACTTTTTAAGATTTTTGTCTCATCATCGCTGAATTCCATGTCGCGCACAAATCCTCCTGATTCAAGTTGGGTTTTTATCCTTTCAAGCAGTTCCAACGTTTTCAGTGGAGCTTTATCTCCTCCTTTCATGGCTTTTTTGTTTCTTTCGATTGATTTTTCAACCACTTCAAGGTCTTTAAACTGAAGTTCAAGGTCAACTTCTTCCTTGTCTTTGATCGGATCGATGCGGTTGTTGATATGTAAAACATTTTCATCGTCAAAGCAGCGGACTACATGAATTAATGCCTCGCAGTGCCTGACAGCATCCAGAAATTTATTGCCAAGTCCTTCTCCGGAATGGGCTCCGCTGGCAATACCTGCAATGTCGATAAATTCAATGGTATTGGGTGTGGTTTTATATGGCTGTTCCATCTCAGAAAGTTTGTACAGCCTTTCATCCGGAATATTGACAATAGCAATATTTGATTCCGTGGTGGTGTACGGGAAATTTTCCACAGGAACATTCTTACCTGTTAACGCATTAAAGAGTGTTGATTTTCCGGCATTTGGCAAACCGATAATTCCGCAAAGCAAGGTCATAAGGCAGTTGTGATTTTGCAGCAAAGTTAAGCCATTGGCTGGTATTCCCGTTTATAGCTTATTTTATTGGAAGGAGCTAAAATATTTTACTTTATTTTCTGCAATATGCTGATTTTTGCCGGAAGAAAAATTTCAAAACAATTATCACCATGTCAGACTTATTGAAACTTGAACCGGCTCTTGTCTGGAAATATTTTTACGAAATAACCCGGGTGCCTCGTCCTTCCAAAAAAGAAGGGAAGATTATTGCCTATCTTGAAAACTTCGCCAAAACAAATGGCTTTGAATACAAAAAAGATGAGGCAGGAAATATTGTCATCATTAAGCCGGCAGCGAAAGGCTATGAAAACCGCAAAACCATTGTTTTACAAAGCCATGTTGATATGGTTTGTGAAAAGAATTCCGACAAGGAATTTGATTTTGAAAATGACCCGATAGAAGCTTATGTGGAGGATGGCTGGGTAAAGGCAAAAGGTACTACACTCGGAGGGGATGATGGAATAGGTATGGCCGTAGAGCTTGCTGTTTTAATGGATAAAAGTCTGGAGCATCCCCGGATCGAGTGTCTTTTTACAGTGGATGAAGAAACCGGACTGACGGGAGCATTTGCCCTGAAGCCCGGATTTGTCAGCGGGAAAACCATGTTGAATCTTGATTCGGAAGACTGGGGAGATTTATTTATCGGCTGTGCAGGCGGACGCGATACGAGGGGCTGGTTTGAACTGAAAACAGAGCATGCTCCCAATTCTCTGAAAGCACTTCGTATTGATGTCAAAGGATTACCGGGCGGACATTCCGGAGACGATATTCACAAAGGGCTTGGGAACTCGATAAAGATAATGACCCGTATTTTATGGAGATTGACAAAAATGTACGACATCCGTCTGTCAAAGTTTGAAGGTGGAAACCTGAGAAATGCTATTCCGCGGGAAGCCTATGCCATCATCTTGCTGAATGAAAAACATGAATCAGATATTCGAAAGGAAATTGAAGTTTTTGAAAAGGAAGTTAAGAATGAATATGCAGTAAAGGCTCCGCAGCTTACTGTTACCTGTAAGGAAGCTCCGCATGAAGGACTTATGCTTGATCATTATCTGCAGATGAGGCTGCTGAGTACACTCTATGCACTGCCTCACGGTGAGATGGCATGGAGCCAGACCATGCCCGGACTTGTGGAAACCTCAACCAATCTTGCCTCTGTAAAGTTTATTGACGACAGGATTGAGATAGGTACAAGTCAGAGAAGCTCTGTCGAATCTGCTTTAAACAATATGGTAAATATGGTTCAGAGCGTCTTCATGCTGGCAGGAGCAAAGTTTGAGTCTGGAGATGGTTATCCCGGCTGGGAACCCAGGCTTGACAGTCCTATACTCGAAGTAACCAGAAATTCATTCAGAAAGCTTTTTGGAAAAGAGCCTGTTGTCAGGGCTATTCATGCCGGATTGGAATGTGGTATTATCGGGAAAAACTTTGAAGGCATGGACATGATCTCTTTCGGCCCGGATGTGAAAGGCGTTCATTCTCCGGATGAAAAACTGAATATTGAGACGGTTGGTTATTTCTGGAAACTGGTCGTTGATATCCTGAAAAATGTTTAGGCCGATATTTTAAAACAGCTGGTATTTATATCCCAGAATACCGATAGTCAGGATAAAATAAATAATAGCCAGGGGGAGACCGAATTTAATATAGTCACGAAACTGATAATTTCCGGGGCCATACACCATCAGATTTGTCTGGTATCCGAAAGGAGTAAGAAAAGCAGCTGAAGCGGCATAGGCAATAGTTAAAACGAAAGGCGTAAAACTGATGTCAGGGAAAGAGGCATGGGCTGCAAAAGCCAGCGGAAAAGTTATTGCTACTGCTGCCGCATTTGTAATAAAATGAGTGATGACATTTGTGGTGATATAAAGAATTACCAGAACTGAAATAATATTATGACCAAACAAGTTAATAAAGAAATTACTGGATATCTGGGCAATACCTGAGTTGGATATGGCTTTTCCGACAGCAAGAGCTAATACCAGAATAAATAACAGGTTGAGGTCGATGGCATTTTTCAGTGAAGGGAATTTGACCATTTTTATCAAGGCTGTGATGCCAATCAGAATCAGTAATCCAATAAACAAAGGTAATTTTTCAGTGGCAGCCAACAGAAAAAATGTGATTAAGCAGATGAAAAAGAATGTTTTTTGCCATTTTGGAATTGATTGAATCTCCTTTATCCTCGAAGTGATTAAAAAATCCTGTTCATTTTCTGAATAGCGATAAAAATTCTTTCCTGCAATCAGGAGGAGCAGATCCCCGAATTTAAGCTTTATTTCACCCAGTTTACCACTGAGTTTTTCCCCGTTTCGTTGAATCGCAATGATGGCTGCATCATATTTTTTACGGAAATTACTTGTTTTTGGCGTCTGATTAATCAGACGGCTGCTTCCGGTAATAATGACTTCCAAAATATTGTTTTCATTTTCCTGCATCATCGAATGACCATAGGGTAAGCTCAGGTTTTTGTTGCCTTCCATCAGGTCGAGGATGGTCATTGTATCTCCTGCAAAAAATAACCTGTCATTTTCAAAAATAATTTCTTTTGGAGAAACAGGAGCTATCAATTCATTTCCTCTGATAATCTGTACCAGATAAAGCCCTTTCAAATTTCTCAGATTACCTTTTTCAATGCTTTTACCAATCAGGTTGGATTTCTGAGGAACAATGGTTTCAACAAGATAATCCCTGCTGAATTCCTTGTATTCAACCAGCATATCTTTACGATCTGGCAGGGCTTTATTGAAAAAAAAGGTAATGTACAGCACTCCGATCACTATTGCAGGTAAACCGACATAAATGAAATCAAACATTTTCAGACTGGGTTGTCCGGCTTCAATATTTAAACCATTGACAATCAAGTTTGTTGATGTACCGATAAGGGTTAATGTCCCCCCGATAATGGCGGCAAAAGAGAGCGGAAGCATCACTTTGGAAGGGGAAATCCTGTTTTTCTTTGCCCAATCATACACATAAGGAATCATGATGGCTACCAGAGGAGTATTGTTGATGAATCCTGAAATTAATGACACTACTCCGGTCATCCTGAAGTTAAATGCTTTCAATGAAAGACCCGGTTTAAGCACGCGGTTGACAAGGCTGTCCATGACACCGGTTTTCTTGATAATATCACTGATGACAATCAGTAAAAAGATCAGAATGATATTATCGTTTCCGAGTCCGCTCAAAATCTCCGGCAGGCTAAGAATACCGAAAAAATAAAAAATAAGCACTGCCACGAGAAAAATAAGAGCGGGTTGAGCCAACTCCAGATAGAGTGCTGCCAACAGAAGAAGGATGACAATCAGAACTAAAACCGCTTCAAAACTCATGTATTTCCGTAAAAAATCAGCTGGTAAAAATAAACAGGATTTCCTTCATAACAGAAACAATAAGTAACTGATAAATTTTAAATTTTAAAACTTTTATATCAAAATTGAATTATATTTGAGGATTAAAATTTTAGGCGATGGAAACTTCAGATCTTAAAAAAATCAACATAAAAAACATTCAGGTAATTTTCTGGGTTTTGTTTTTTGCTCAAATCGTATTTTTTGTCATTGCAAGCATCATTGTCAAGACAAATAATATTGAAGTTTCTCAGATTTCACAGGATATTTTTGTTTTGTTGGCGCCTGTTATTGCATTTTTGTCAATCGCAGCCGGGTTGATTCTGAATTTTTTCAGTGCCAGAAAACTCAGAAAACTAAGTGACCCACGTGAAAAACTTCAAAAGTTTTTGTCAGTTAATATCATTGGATGGGCCTGCCTCGAAGGGGCTGTTTATATTTGTATTCTGGGTTTTCTTATTACAGGACTTATTGATTTTCAAATTATTGCTATTGCTTTGATGTTGTTTTTTCTTTTTACCATACCTACCCATAGACGGGTAGTCTTTGCCCTCAAACTCAGCAAGGAAGAATTTGAAATGTTGACCGGAGTGGAATAATCTTGAGGTTTCACGACTAATTTATCAACATTTTCCCGCTTTTATGCCTGTTTCATTTATCTTCAGATTATCTGACTGATAGTATATTTGCAAGCAAATAATTACCCTTCACGATGACATTAAAAGATATAATTGCCATTAAAGGAAAAAGTGATTTGTTCAGAGTACTGTCAAAATCACCCAAGGGAATCATTGTGGAAACCCTGAATGAAACAAGGATGAAGTTCAAAGTGGAGCCGAATCTGCAGGTATTGGTGCTGAATGATATAACCGTATATCCGAAAGATTCGGAAGACATCTTTATTTCACAGTTGTTTCTGAAATATTATAAGCTGCACGGGCTGAATCCACCGGTTGATAATAATTCCTCCGGCCGTGAAATAGTGGAAATGTTCAGCCAGTTAGCCCCGAATTATGATGAAGAAAGGGTTTATCTCTCCGACATGAAGAAATTTTTCAAGTGGTATAAGATTATTGCAAATTACCTGCCCGACCTGCTTGAAAATCTTGCAAAGGAAGAGGAAAAACCGTCAGAAGAAAAGAAAGACGAAACACAACCGGAGGTACCCAACACACAGGAGGCTGAAAAATCAGATGTAGAACCTCAGAAAGAAAAAACACCTAAGCCTAAAGCCGCTCCAAAGAAAACTATTAAAAAATCGGAAGATCCATCTTAATCTTTTACTATTCATTTTTCCATGAAGATTATTTGCGTTGGACGCAATTATGTAAAGCACATTGAAGAGCTTAAAAATGAAGTTCCCGACCAGCCTGCAATTTTTATGAAACACGAAAATGCCCTGCTGACAGGAAATACTTTTTTCTTGCCCTCTTTTTCTTCAGAAATACACCATGAAATTGAGCTGGTTTTCCGCTTCTCAAAAAAAATACCTGCAGCAACTCAGGTCAGCATAGAAGATTGTTTTGACGCGCTCACAGTGGGAATTGATTTTACTGCCCGCGATATTCAGGACAAACTGAAAGAAAAAAGGCTCAGCTGGGAACTTAGCAAGGCTTTCGACCAGTCGGCTCTGGTGGGGAGGTTTTTGCCGGTATCATCTTTCCCGGATTTTCAGAAGATTGATTTTCATTTAGATATAAATAAAAACACCGTTCAGAAAGGCTCTTCCTCGCACATGATCTTTAGCGTGAAGGATATTGTCATTTTCGTATCACGTTTTATAACAATCGAAAAAGGAGATTTATTGTTTACAGGTACACCTCAGGGGGTGGGCAGGGTAAACAATGGCGATTTGCTGGAGGGCTACCTGATGAATGAAAAATTATTTGAAGTCGCTGTTAATGAGTAGATTATATTTTTTTGTCCTTTTAGTTTTATGTTATTTTGACAGCCATTCGCAGGAAATAGTTCCGGGCTTTCTGAAATCTCCTGTACCTATTCCGGTTTATATTTCAGGAAGTTTTAGTGAACTGAGGAATAATCATTTTCATGGCGGGATTGACATCCGGACGGACGGGCGGATTGGTTTGCCGGTGGTGGCTCCTGCAGATGGTTATGTGTCAAGAATCACTATTGAAGCAGGGAATTACGGAAAAACTGTCTTTATCGAACATCCTTCAGGAATCACAACAGTGTATGCCCATCTCGATGCTTTCAGCAAAGAACTGACAGATTATGTTTATTTTCATCAGAAAGCAGCAGAATCCTATGAAGTTGATTTAACACCTGAACCCGGCAAATTTCCTGTAAAACAAGGAGATACATTTGCATATTCCGGAAATTCAGGGGCATCGCGGTCCCCGCATCTTCATTTTGAAGTCAGGGAAGGTAAATCGAACTGGGTGATTAATCCCTTGCTGTATGGTCTTGATGTCAAAGACGATATCCCGCCTGTCATTACCGGCATCAGGCTTTATCCGGTCGGTGAAAACAGTGCCATTGAAATTGAATATAAAGGAAAAAGTTCAACTTATACCAGACGTTATTTTAACCCGGTCAATGTGGCATTTTACAAGAGTGGCGGAACCTACCGCCTTTCCGGAGTAAAAATGGTGAAAGTTTATGGTAATATGGGAATTGCCATTGAATGCCGCGATATGATGAATGATTGCGGAAATGTACTTGATATCTACAAGGGTGAACTGACCTATAAAGGTAATACCATTTTTGCTCAGGAGCGACAACATTTTAGCCTTGATGATACCCGTTATATCAATGCCCATTGCGACTATTATGAAAAATATTACCATGGAAGAAATTTTCAGCGGTTCTTTCTGTTGCCGAACAACAAAATCTCATTTTATACAAATGTCGAAAACAACGGCCTGATTACAGGAAGGGTGTATGATACGGGGAATGTTGAGCTCAGAATTTGGGATCATCACCTTAACAATGTCGCAGTTGAATTTCAGGTAACAGGGACCAATATAAAGCCAGAAGAATTTCCTGTGAAGCAAATGGAGAGTTATCTGAAATTGTTTTATTACGACAGGCCGAATTATTATTCTGACAGCGGGATTGAATTGTTTTTCCCTGAAAATTCCTTTTATGAAAATGTAAACTTTGTTATGAAAGAACTACCCGCCAGGCGTTTCACCTATTCGGGTATCTATAAGATACACAAGCCTGAAATTCCGCTTCAGACAGCCTTTACACTCAGGCTGAAAGCAGACAGATTGCCGGTTAAATATTACTCAAAAGCTTTGGTTGCAGAAGTCAGCGGAGAAAGTGTCAGGGCAGTTGGAGGTGTTTATACCAATGGATGGGTAGAAGCTAAAGTGAAGAATTTCGGCAGTTATGCCGTTGTCGTGGACAGTGTGGCCCCTGTGGTAAGAACAGTTAATTTTGTTAACGGCTCTAACCTGAAATATGCGAAAGACCTGAAGGTAAGCATTTATGACTTATTATCAGGGATAAAAAGCTACAAGGCCTATATTGACGGGGAGTGGATACTGATGGAATATGATAAAAAGAAAGGCCTGCTGACGCACCGTTTCACTACTTTGCCAGACGGAAATGAACATTCTTTCAGGATAATTGTTATTGATAACAAAGATAACGTGAAAGAAATTAATCTGAATTTTAAACGATAAGGTTATGACACATTTAAAAACGGGAGATAAAGCCCCATATTTTTCAGCTGAAAATCAGGATGGAAAAATCATCAGTTTGTCAGATTTTACAGGGAAGAAGCTTGTCCTTTATTTTTACCCCAAAGACGATACTCCGGGATGTACGGCAGAAGCCTGCAACCTGCGCGACAATTATCAGGTGTTGATGCAAAAAGGTTATGCTGTGGTAGGTGTCAGTGTCGATTCTGTTAAAAGCCATAAAAAATTTGTGGAAAAATATCAGTTGCCTTTTGATTTGCTGGCAGATACCGATAAAAAAATCGTCAGTGATTATGGGGTATGGGGAGAAAAGAAGATGTATGGAAAAACCTATTATGGCACCAACAGAACCACTTTTATCATTGATGAAAACGGAATAATCGAAGAAATCATCGAAAAAGTGGATACCAAAAACCACGCTCAACAGGTTCTGACAAGTTAATAAAATCTGGTTTGGTCTATCAGGCAGATTAAGTTAAACGAACTTCCATTGAAGTTTTTCAAGACTTCAATACTTAAAACAAACAGCAATAAGTAGGCAATCTGCTGTATTCAGTAGGCATAATAAACCCATCACCCATCACTCATCACCCATCCCCCGCCACCTGATCAGACATTTTTCAGTATCAGGCTGATGTAATGGCTGCCGTAAAATGTTGTTTCATTCATTGATATCTCCAAGCTGGATGACAACCGACACATGGCCTGCAGGAAGCCCTTCAAATTGAAAGTTACCCCTGCTGTCAGTCAAAGTGGCTGCAATCTGCACATTTTCAGCATTGTAGAAATGCACATCAGATTTTTTCAGCCATTCTCCTCCCACTGAAATTTTACCTTCAGCCTTGTTTTTCTCAGCTGTTACAGCCAGATCTTTGATGACCAGTTCATATTTTCCGGCCGGGAAATCACTGATTACATACTGGCCTTTTTCATCCGTTTTAACAGTAGTAACAATTTCATTGCCCGGTACTTTCCGCAACACAACGTCCACATCTTTAATCGGTGAACCTGACAGGCTGATACTCCCTTTAATATTTGTCTTTTCTGCCGGAGTAAAGGCTAATATGGCCATGATGAATAAAAAGAATAGCTTTTTCATGTCTTAATATTTATTAATTATTTTTAATCAGCACCTTGTAAATTTTAATCCCGTTTTCACTGACTACTTTCAGCAGATAAATTCCTTCAGTATTTTCCGGCACGTCAATTCTGATCAATTTGTCAGCAGACGGAGAATTGTTTTCCCACAACAATCTGCCCGAAATATCTGTCAATGATAGTGCTTTAAGTGTTTCATTATTGATTTTCAGGTAAAAAACACCATCATTCGGGTTGGGGAAAATATTTATTTCCCTGTTGTTGTTGTCATCAATGGCATTAATGACCGTAAGAGAGCGGAATTTAAAGTTGGAACCGCAGGCATTGTAAACCCCCAGCTGAACGTTGTAAGTGCCGGCATTGGCATATTTATGTTCCGGATGGATGTTAATAGTATCTGTGCTTCCATCCCCGAACGACCAGACAAATTTGTTGTAGTCGATTGATTGATTGATGAACTGATAATAAAGACCGGAATCCCTGAAGTTAAAGTCAGCAGCAGGCGGATTTTTATCAATAATAGCTTTTGCTTCCACCCGGTGGCTGCGGCAACTGTCTCCATCGGCCAGTTCCCAGTCGTAGAAGAAATAATAGTAGCCGGGATAGGTGGCAGTGTTCCCGGTTATGCTGATAATTCCTTGTATTTCATAGGGATACTTTGCCCCGGATTGATGACGAAACAGCGAGGGATTGTTGGCAGCCGACAGTTTAAGCCCTTCTCCGACCGGTATATCAAAATTAAGTTCAACACGACTGATGCCATTTGGGATATTGACTGTTCTGGAAGCAAGTGTACTCCCGTCACTGTTTTTCAAGGTAATGGTACGCTGTTTTTCCCCTGAAGCAGAGACCAGCACTGAAATGAGTTTCAGTGGTTTAAAACAGCTGAAAATGAGTCCCTGCTCATTGCTTGCTGTGTAATAACTTCCTCCGCCACCTGCAATCACTGTACTTTCGGGGCCGACATGATAGACTGAAGCATTTTGCTGTACGTAATAGGTGGTGTTTTGGGTGATAACGGGCGTATAGAATTTTCTTGACCTTGCCAGCATGGTGCCTCCAACGGCTGTATCAAACCATTCCGGTATGCCCGGGCATAAAGCTTCGAGTTTGGCAGAGCCTGATACGCAGGTATGTCCGTCAATCACTTCAGGAGCATCGGGGAAAATTATTTTTACAAGTTTCTCTTTGCTGATGGTGTCACTTCCGTAGCTGTTTGAAGCAATCAGTTGAATGTCATATTCTCCTTCCTGTGAATACAAATAAACAGGGTTTTGCTGTTGCGAGGTGTCGCCATTACCGAAATCCCATATCCATGAATCGGGTTTATTTCTTGTAATATCGATAAACTTGATAATTCCACTGCAGGATGTTTCAGATGAGACAAGAAAATTGGCTACCGGAGGCGAATTGTTTTTATTGCAGTAAAAATAAAGCTCAAATCCGCTTTTCTGTACACTGCTGTTTGTCCGCTGACGGATAAGTATTGAATTTCCGGAAGAGGTTATTTTCCCACCGTTAGGCAGGTTATTCCCTGAATATGAGCCAATTATCGGAGCTCCTGTGGTCGCACCATCATAAATTATTATACTGTCTTTGCCACTATCAAAGTCAAAACTCAGAAACTGTAGCGTAACCGATGAGGCACCTGTGGGAGAGATGACCACTCTTCCGTCAGTATTGTTGCTGTAAAGGTCTTTACCTCCGTTGTCGTAGAGGTAGCCGGTGCAGTTTTTATAGGTTGTTGTTCCGGATGTTGGGGCTGAAAACATACAAATCTCATCAATCTCAATGGTTTTTTCATACACACTGCTACCTGAAGGCCCGCTGACTGTCAGCCTGATGGTCTTGTGACCGGGTGAAGCAAACAAAACTTTATGCGGCCCGGCTGTCGAAGCAGTGGAGGGTAGTGCATCATTTCCGAATTCCCAGAGATAGGAAGTAATGGTTCCGCTCGATTTATTGGTGAAAGTTATCTGATTTTCAACACAATAAACTTCTGTCCCTACCGTGAAGACTGCTTTTGGGCATCCTCCCGTAATCGGAATGATTCTGACAAGAGGGGCATGATTGTATTTTGAAATGGTAATGTAGGCAGAAGAGCCGGCAAGAGGGGGATAGGTGAGGGTACAACTGCCACCGGAAGTATATCCTTTGGCAATCAGTTCTCCGTCAACCAGCATGGTTACCAGTGCATCGTCAACAGAGCAACCTGAAACGGTGAAAGAAGTGGTTCCACAAATGATGGTGTCAGCCATTGCCTGAATTGTAATAGGGACAGGAGGTTTCGTCCATATTTTTGTTGACGGGTCTCCGAAATAGTGAAATAATTCAAAAGTATATTTGTCTTCTCCCCAGGTTTCAGCCATTCTGAAAAGCCCCTGATTCACTACGTTACCCATCTGATAAATATCGTCATGGGGTTTTACGGAAGGATTTTTTATCCCTCCGGAGCCGGTGAACTTAGGGATAAGTCCCGGTTTTGACCAGATGGCATCGAACATACCCATCGACAAGGCATCATTATACCCGCTGTAACTGTAGTATGCGGCAGCAACCACACCGGCTGCACCTCCATCCGTTTTTCTCAGAAAAGCTTCTGCAAAACATTCACTCACCTGATATTCTCCTGTGTGACAGTTAATGCTGAAAACAATGGGCAGTTTTTTCCCGTTGTTGAGGAGCGATTTAACATCGGAAGTCATGAACTGAGGCATGTGCCATCCGGTACCGCCTGCGTAGCCATGGTCGCGGTGAAGCACATACAAAACCCCGTTGTTGATTCCATTGGCAATGTCGGTTTTGCTTCCGTTCCAGGGAAAGCCGGGTTTCAGCAGGGATGAATCGATCGGCTCTCCTGCTGAATACAGGTCTTTGTTCCAGTATTTCGGGGTTACGTCTGTTTCTGTGGCATAAACCCTGTTAACTTTTATGTCCGTATTCTTTTCAATGTAATTTTTAACATCTTCACTCGTTTGCGAAAACCTTCTGTCGGCATAGCTGTTTCTGTCGTCATCCTGAAACTGGGCACAATTCAGTCCTGTTTTATAGAGCGTGGAATCCATATAAGGCTGACGTTCATAATTGATGATTTTTTGTACCACAGCAAGGGCACTGGTAGAGGAATTAACTGAAATCCTGCCATGTGCCATATCCGGATAAAAATCGCCTGATCCGTCAAAACAGGCAAAATAGAGGTCAGAGGCAAACTTTGCTCCGGTCGGGCAGATGAGATTGTCGCCAGGGACATCTTCATTGTCGCCAATGATGACGAAATATTCCGGCTTTGGATGATAGGTGTTGTAGCGGGTGGCTATTTCCTGCTTTACCTGTTTACTGGTCCAGGTTGAACGGCTGATCACCTCTACCCCATAACCCAACTGACGTTTCCACCATGCCAGTGTATCTGCTGCCTGAAGGTATTTTGTGGGAGTGATAATCAGATAGTTAATTGCATTGTCGTTGTTTCTGTATAGTTTTTCGTTTCTTGTTTTTCTTTCCGACTCTTCATAAAAAACTTCATTATTGAGGGTGATGTTCTGAAGGCAATTGAGCTGGCTGACCGGTGTTGACGGGTCTGCTTTTATGGTTTCTCCCTGATATTCAATGGCATATTTAAGATAAGTATAAACCAGCAACTCTTTGGTGAAAGGGTTATATTGAAAAGGTGTGATACGGACAAGGGCAATCCTGTTGCCGGAAATAACAGGGGTGGATATTATATCGACAGGGTTTTGAGGGTAAATGACATCACTGTTGTAAAATCCTGTATCAATTTCAAATTCAGGTTCTCCGTCACCCCAGCGGTCGGTGGCCGGACGCAATGCCGGCATCACCAGCACATTCTCCATCTTGTCAGTTTTGTAATCTATGAGCCTGACAGTAATTTCCCCGTTTATTGGAACTGCTATCCAGTCGTTATGAGATGGCAGGGCAGGCCTCCCGACTTCTTTAAGCTGACTGAAGTCTTTGATATACAGTGAAGTATATTCTTTGTCTCCATGTACCTGCTTTTGTTGTAAAAATGCAGGGATGTTGTATTCAAGGATGATTTTCCCTGTACCTATTTCGCTGATGTTTCTTTCGGGAGACTGAACAAGGCTTGTGTTTGCGGTTTCAGAACTGTAAAACTGTGAAAATACAGCTGCTGCGGGAATCAGCATGAGGAACAGAAAAGAAAAGAATACTTTCATAAGGCTGAATTGTTAAAATTAAACCTGAAAAAATTGGCGGGCAATTTAATAAAAGTATTCTGAAACTGAGAAAAATTATTATTCAGAATGAAGTAATTCGCTGTTATATGATAACAACAATCCCGTAATCAACTAAAAGGTAAAAAAAGAGGCTTACATCTCCTCTTCGTCATCCTCATCAAATTCTTCGATTTCCTCATCATCTTCTTCGTCAATGATCAGGTCTTCTTCTTTTTTGGGACCTCTTGATCTTCCTGATTTTCTGTATTTGCTGTCGTTGTAGTTGGCTCTCTTGTAATACTTGATGAATCCAAAGAGCAGTTTTTTGGAAGTGTTGAGTAGCTCAATCATTTCGTTTAAAACTTCATCGGAGATGTAGCCCAGGCGGTTGGCCAGATAAACATGGGATTCGACTTCATAGATGAGATCGCGTGCACGAAAAAGATGTTTGAGCGATTCCCTGCCATGTTTACGGCTTGCAGCTATGGATATATTAGCGGGAATGTTGGCTACTGTTCTGCGTAACAATACAGCCAATCCGGAATTTCCTTCTTCACCGAAATGGGCAGCAATCTGAAATGACCTTTTGGCCAATTCTACAGACGCTTTCCAAACTTCAAGCTCAGTAATTTGCATCATTGTCGTCATAACTCTGTTGTTTTAGGATTTATTAAAAAATGGCATTTTGACTATAACAGCTTTGAGTAATTTGTTTCTGACAGAAATATATATTTCAGTACCGGGTGTTGACCAGGGTGTTTTTACATAACCCATGGCAATGCTTTTTCCCGTATAAGGCGAATTGGTGCCGGAGGTTATTTCTCCGATCACTTCATTATTTTCATTCAGAATTTCACAGTGCTGACGGGCAATCCCTTTGTCAATCAGTTCAATACCACAAAGTTTTTTGCTTACTCCCTCTGTGGCCAGTTTCTGATGATAATCTTTCATGATAAAGTCTTTGCTGAATTTGGTGATCCAGCCTAAACCCGCTTCAATAGGGGAGGTGGTGTCGTTAATGTCGTTTCCATAAAGGCAAAATCCGGCTTCCAGACGAAGGGTATCTCTGGCACCAAGGCCGATGGGCTTCAGTCCTGTTTTTTCTGCATCTTTGAAAAATAAATCCCATATTTTGGGCATATCTTCATTTTTTGTGTAAATTTCAAAACCGCCTGAACCGGTATAACCGGTGGTGGATACGATCACATGGTCGATTCCGGCAAATTTTCCGATGAAAAAAGTATAATATGCCATGTCGGATAAAGGATGGTCGGTGTAGGGCTGTAATACGGCAGCTGAATTAGGCCCCTGAACTGCCACCTGTGCGATTTCATCAGAAATGTTCTCAAGTTTAACGTTGTATTTTGCCTTATGTTTGTTGACCCACTCCCAGTCTTTGTCAATATTGGCGGCATTAACCACCAGCAGATAGTCGTCATCCGCTATTTTATAGACCAGCAGGTCGTCAACGATTCCTCCCTGATCGTTCGGGAAACAACTGTACTGTACTTTTCCGGGGAACAGTTTTGACACGTCATTGGAGGTAATGTACTGAAGAAAATGTAAGGCATCGGGTCCGGTAACTTTAAATTCACCCATGTGGGAAACATCAAAAATGCCTGTGTTGTTTCTCACTGCATTATGCTCTTCAATAATTCCGGTATAATAAACCGGCATATTGAATCCGGCAAAAGGGACCATTTTTGCACCGAGGGCAATGTGTTTTTCGGTTAATGCTGTTGTTTTCATTTTATTTCGTTGGTTTAATTGTGTATGCAAATATATTGGTTTTGAAAAAAATTCAGTAAAAAATAAGTTTTTCTCATTCTGAGAAGTTGGAATAAACAAATCATCGGATAATTTTTTGAAAGCAGAGGAAAAGGAAATACCAGTGAATTCTGATTTTTTTTTTAAAACAAATTTCCGCAATCAAAATTCCGTATTCCCCGTTCAAATGTTTCAATTCCATTCTGAGAGAGTGAAAGGATAAATGCGGAATGCGAAGTTGTTTCAATCCCATTACGGTCGAGTGAAATTATGAATGCGGAATGCGGAGTTGTTTCAATCCCATTACGGGCGAGTGAAATTATGAATGCGGAATGCGGAATGCGAAATGCGAAGTTGTTTCAATCCTATTACGGGTGAGTGAAATTATGAATGCGAAATGCGAAATGCGGAATGCGAAATGCGAAGTTGTTTCAATTCCATTACAGGCGAGTGAAATTATGAATGCGAAATGCGAAGTTGTTTCAATCCCATTACGGGTGAGTGAAAGGATGAATGCGGAATGCGGAATGCGAAGTTGTTTCAATCCCATTACGGGCGAGTGA
>JAAYUY010000097.1 GCA_012517435.1 Sphingobacteriales bacterium
TATGTCCATAATTTCATGGATGTTTATTTTTTTCAGCGCTCGGGGACAATCAAGCATTTCTGCGGGCGAAATTACATGGACAAGTATAGGGAATGACAGCTTCCTTATCAAATTAAGCATTTACAGAGATTGCAATGGCTCACCTCCGGGAATACCAACTGTTTTAATAAAGTGTAAATCAACCGGAGCTGTCGTTACAACGGTAACCATGCCCAATACCCCCGCAGTTGACATTACTCCCATCTGTCGTACGGGATGTACCAAATGTCAGTCAAGCAATTGTTCGTTCCCTTTTGGAATTGAACAATATATTTATTCAGAACTTGTTGTCCTGAGTGGTGCCGGCTCTTGCTGCGAATTATCGCTGGAATATTCAGAATGCTGCCGGAGTGATTCCATTTCTACTCTGACCAGCGCAGGAAATTCTCCTTTTTATCTCGAAGCTATGCTTAACAGATGCATTACCCCTTATGATAATTCGCCTCAGTTTACCAACCCTCCCGTTGCTATAATATGTAAAAACAATGACTTCGTTTTCTCTCAGGGGGTTATTAATAATGACCTTGATTCATTGAGTTTTGAATTGACAACACCACTCATTTCACATGGTGTTGGTGTGAGTTACGTTAGCCCATATTCCTTCGATAAACCCCTTTATTTTAACGGATTCCCTGATTCTGTTGCTTTTCTGCTTAATCAAAATACCGGAGTGTTGAGTTTCAGGCCAATCAAAACAGAACAGGCTGTTATTGCGGTAAAAGTCAGTGAGTGGCGGAAAATAAACGGCATTCCCACCAAAACAGGTGAAACAACCAGAGAAATATTGATTATTATTATGAATTGTACGGAAAATCTACCACCGGTGCTCAGTGGCCCTTATTACAAGGAAGTATTTGCCGGTGAGAATGTAACCTTTTCTATTGCCACAAACGATTATGACACTCACGACACCTTGTTGCTTAGCTGGGAGGGAAATATTCCGGCTGCTTCATGGTCAACCAATAACAAGCAGGTTAAACACCCGACCGGCATTCTGACCTGGCAAACACAAAAAGGCGATGCACGCAATACTCCTTATTTCTTTATTGCTACTGTTAAAGATGACAATTGCCCGATTAATTTATCTGATACCCGTGTTTATCAGATACTTGTTAAAGATAGCAGCACCATGGGTATGAATGAATACGATGTACAATCCGGGTTCAGAGTATATCCCAATCCTGCCACCGATAGAATTACCATCGAGTCAATGTTATCATTAAAACAGGTTGAACTTTTTAATGTCATTGGAGCAAAAATCAGGACGCTTGATGGCAATGATTCAAAAATATTTCAGTTTGACAGAGGGCAACTTTCTCCCGGTTTGTATTTTATGAAAGTTACTGATATACAAGGAAATAATAAAAAATTCAGCATCATCTTTGAGTAAATCGGTTTTTACTGGCCGGGAGCAATATTTAATGTAGTTTAAATTCTACCTTACAGCAGCCAGCATGACATAGGGTTGAATTGTAAACAAACAATCCCGCTTGTCAGCTATCCCAGGGACTAATTTTTCAGACAATCTTTTTGCCTGAACTTTATTGAATTTCTTCGGAAGTCCTTCAAGAAATATTCAAAAAAACTAATTTTACCTATCTTTTACAAATAATACACTTTTTATTTATCACCCCCACATTTTTTTTAATAACTGTGAATAAATTTATATTTTTTCTCTTCCTCCATATTCATTTTTTGCATTACCTTTGCAAAAAAAATAATCTTTATAAAATTTGAACCATGACCACACGTTTTAATGCTCTTTCAGAAATCCGGAACAGGAAACCTGTTGAAGTAAACCTTCCTTCAGTCAAAGTTTCCGATTATTTCAGTGTTAATATTTTTGATATGCCAACCATGAAACAATATTTATCTAAAGAAGCATGGGAGCATGTCAAAAATGCCATCGAAACAGGGAGTAAAATCAACCGTAAAATGGCTGACCAGATAGCAACCGGCATGAAAGCCTGGGCTATCGACCGGGGTGCTACTCATTATACCCATTGGTTTCATCCGCTGACAGGTGCATCAGCTGAAAAACACGATGCTTTTTTTGAACCCAGTGGCGATGGAAATGTAATGGAAAATTTCGGAGGCGACAAACTTGTTCAGCAGGAACCGGATGCATCGAGTTTCCCCAGTGGTGGAATACGCAACACATTTGAAGCAAGGGGATATACTGCATGGGATCCTACCTCTCCCGCCTTTGTCATTGGTAACACACTTTGTATTCCAACGATTTTCGTATCCTATACCGGTGAAGCCCTCGATTACAAGACTCCCTTGCTGAAAACCCTGAACCTGCTTGATAAAACAGCTGTTGAGGTATGCCAGCTCTTCGATAAAAATGTTTCAAAAGTGATAGCCACTCTCGGCTGGGAACAGGAATATTTTCTGGTGGATGAAGCTCTCTATCATGCCCGACCTGACCTGGTACTGACCAAACGCACCCTCATGGGTCATGCTTCCGCCAAAGACCAGCAACTGGCCGACCATTATTTCGGTTCCATACCTGAACGGGTGAAGGCATTTATGAAAGAAGTTGAAATAGAAGCATATAAACTTGGAATTCCCTTAAAAACAAGGCACAATGAAGTGGCTCCAAACCAGTTTGAATGTGCCCCGGTTTTTGAGGAAATCAATCTGGCCATCGACCACAATATGCTCTTCATGGATATTATGGATAAAATTGCCCGTCATCATCATTTCAGGGTATTATTTCATGAAAAACCCTATAAAGGCATTAACGGGTCAGGTAAACACTGCAATTGGTCGTTAATGACCAATACCGGAAAAAACCTGCTTTCTCCCGGAAAAAGCCCCAAGAGCAACCTCCTTTTCCTGACTTTTCTGGTCAATACTATCAAAGCAGTGAACGATAACGAAAGATTGCTCCGTGCCAGTATTGCCTCAACCGGAAATGCACACCGGCTGGGAGGGCATGAGGCTCCGCCCGCTATCATCTCCGTTTTTATAGGTTCTTACCTGACAAATGTTTTGAATGAAATTGAAAACAAAGTTTCAGGTAAAAAAATGACACCGGATGAAAAAACAGAGCTTAAACTGGGTATCGGAAAAATACCCGGAATTTTACTCGATAACACCGACCGCAACCGCACCTCACCTTTCGCATTCACCGGCAACAGGTTCGAATTCAGGGCTGTCGGAAGTTCTGCCAATATAGCCGGACCCATGATTGTCCTCAACCTTGCACTTGCTCATCAGCTCCGACAGTTTCTGACTGATTTAAAAGCCCTTACCAAAAAGAAGATAAAGAAAGATGAAGCAGTTTTTCAAGTCTTAAGAAAATATATCACTGAATCAAAAAACATTCTTTTCGAAGGAGACGGCTATAGTCAGGAATGGGCAGAAGAAGCCAAAAGAAGAGGACTGAGCAATATTACCGATATTCCAGAAGCTTTGAAAGAATTTGTCAGCGAAAAGACCAAACATCTTTTCATCAGCAATCAGGTTTTAAATGAAAGAGAGTTACAGGCCCGTTATGAAATTCGTCTTGAAAGATTTATTAAAAAAATCCAGATTGAGGCCAGAGTTCTGGGCGATCTTGCCAATAATCATATTTTACCTACCGCCATTGCTTATCAGAATGTTTTACTGGACAACATTGCCAAATTAAAGGCTACCTTTTCTGAAAATGAGTTTAACGAACTGGCATCCGTTCAGCTTGAACTGGTTAAGGAAATCAGTGAACACATTCATGAAGCCAAAAATCTGGTAAAGCAAATGATAGAAGAAAGAAAATCAGCCAATAACATTGAGAACTTAGTTGAAAAGGCAGATGCTTATTCCCGGAAAGTGAGGCCTTTCTTCGACCAAATCAGACATCACATCGATCGACTTGAATTAATTGTAGGGGATGAATACTGGACATTACCCAAGTACAGGGAACTTTTGTTTATAAGATAAAAAAAGTAGTTTAAAGTATGAATAGATTTTCGGTTAATATTCTTTAAAAAATATTAAATTTGTACTTTGGTTAAACTGTAAAAAAAAGCTATGAAAAATCTATTCATCTTAATTTGCCTGATAACAGGTACAATTTTGTTTTTGGCAAATTGCCAGCGTGAGACTTCAGACAACGTCAATCAGGACAAAATCTGGACGGAATACACGCTTTATTATGATGCCAATCAGGATATAACCTATGCACGGGCTGTATTTAAGTTCTCAAACGCTGCCGGCACATTGCTCGAATTAAAATCACCGGCTGAAGTGCGTTTTGAAGGAGAGATCATGACTTACAAGCCTGCATTATCCTATTATGAAAAACAAATGACCGGATTTGTTGACACCGGAACCTTTCAATATGTTGATCTGGATCATGATACTTTTGTCAATATGGTCAACATTATTTCTGCAATTTCATTTCCCTGGGAATTAGATACGCTTCCTGTTACGGCAGCCTATGAAATGTTCTGGATCGGTGATACCCTTCGTAAAAACGAGTCTGTTACTGTATTTATTAAAGGCACCAAGCAAAACGATCTGCAAACTTTTGTAACCAACGCAGTTAATGCCGTCAGCATCATTTTTCCGCTCAATCAGCTTCAGAAACTCGGAACAGGAAACGGGAATATGACCATGCACAGGGAATATAAAGTCGCTGTCCAGCAAGGAACCAGTGCCGGAGGCAACAGAGTCGGGCATTACAAGGCAATGGATAAAAAGGTGATTATCGGGAAATAGGCATCTGAATCTAAAACTGAAGCACCTCACAGATAAAGGTAAATCAAGGTTAATTCTTAGGTAATAATTATTATTTTATAATAGTAATTACTAAGCAAATTAAATCAATGAAAATCAATTACTCTATTTTCCGGCTCTATTCCTGTTAAATCTCTGATAACCACTGCTGCACAAAAGCACCCGAAAATGACAGGCATATAGGAAATAGTTCCAATGTTTGTTTTTTTGTTCAGCGCTTCGTCAGTATAGATCATTGAATTTTTATCTGTTTTTTCAGTTGAGAAAACAGCTTTAAATCCTGATGAAATCCCATGTCTTCTCAGCCTTTTCCGTAATTGATAAGCCAGATGACAGGTATGGGTTTCTGAAATATCAGCTACCCTGACCAGTTCAGGGTTTGTCTTTCCCCCGCTTCCCATAGAGCTGACAATTTTATGTCCCTGAGCCATTGCCTTTATGATTAAAAAGGTTTTCGGAGAAAAGGTATCTATTGCATCTATTACATAATCAAAGGGCAGGGAAACAAGGTCTGTTAACTTCTGGTCTTTCAGGTAATCATTGACTGTTTCGATTTCAATTGCCGGATTTATATCAAGGAGGCGTTGTTTAACAATTTTTGTTTTGGATTTACCCATGGTGGATAAAAGAGCCGGAATCTGCCTGTTCAGATTGGAGGCAACAAAGACATCGCTGTCGGCTATGGTCAGTTTTCCGATTCCTGCCCTGCAAAGCATTTCAGCAGCAGACGACCCTACTCCACCCAATCCTGCAATCAATACATGGGATTTATTAAGCAGTTCAAGTTTTTCTTTTCCAAGCAATAATTCAGTTCTGGATAGCCATGAGCTGTTTTCTGTCATCATCTTCTGAATACTATTTCAAAATTACGTTGAATCTCACTTTTAAGTTCTGATAAAGAAACAGACCTCAGCCTTGAAGCAAAATCATAAATTTCCTGGATGCTGGAATTTTGGTCATCTGTTTCAAAAAAGACAGCTGAGATTGGAATCTGTTTAAAAACCTGCTGTAAACGATTGTTTTTCAAGAGATTTTCTCCAAAAGACAGATAAATACCAGATGCAATTAATTGTTGTGCCTCATATAAATTTCCTGTAAAGCGGTGAAAAATCCATGGCATCCGGTAAGATTGATTCTTCCTGATATTCAGCAGCAAATCTGTGGCTTTAACACAATGAATGATGCAAACTTTGTCAACTTCCTCTGAAATTTCAGCCATCTCCTTAAAGACTGATAATTGAACATCCAAAGCGTGTCCTCTTAATTTGTCAAATCCAAACTCTCCGATAGCAGCAACTTCAGGTTTTGATGAATAATGTTTGATTTTCTTTATATCATTTGCAGGGAATTCTGTGAAATGCCATGGGTGAAGGCTGATTGAAACGGGAGAAAAAGCCAATGTTTTTTCCGTAATATCCTCCGGAAAAACATTTAAAATGCTGAGAACTTCCTTATCAGGGTTGAATTGATGTGTATGAATATCAATAAAATATTCCTTATTCATACCCAAAAATCAACATCATCTGGGTTTCCTGATACCTATTGAGGCAGCGGGTTCACTTGTATTGGTCGGAAATTCTGACAGCACAATGACTGATTTTTCAAGATACCATTCATAATTATTCAGAAACGGTGTTTGTGTTGTTTTTGGCTCTCCGTACTTAGCTTTCAGATTGGCGAGTGCCTTAGGTACATCCTTTTTAAAGATGGCAATTGTTACACCGGTAAATAATCCGTTTTTAAACAAATAGATGATAGATGCAGCCTGAATCCCCTCATACATCAGATTGTCATTTGTTTTTTCATAACCTTTAAAACCGGGTGTGCTGCTTTTTGTTGGTGTCATCCCTTCCGACATCTGGGCAAAAGGGGTATCCCATTTATAATTTCTGAAATTGTCAATATCTTTCTGACAATATGCTGCAACGGGAATCAACAGCAATACAATTAAGAGTTTTTTAATTAACATGATAATTTTTTTAGTTTAACTGACTGTCCAAAGGTAA
>JAAYUY010000098.1 GCA_012517435.1 Sphingobacteriales bacterium
GCTTACCAGTCAGTTTTCAGTGGCAATCTTGATATTTTTATACTTAAAGCTGATACATCGGGAAAAAGAATATGGGCTACTTATTATGGAAATGACTCATCAGAAGAATACAGCAGTATATTATTCAAAAATAATAAAATCTATCTATGTGGTAATACAAGGTCTATTTCAGGTATGAGTACAATATTAACACATCAGGTAACAAACAATGGCAAATATGATGTATTTTTAGCAAAATTTGATACATCAGGGATGCGTATATGGGGTACTTATTATGGGGGAAGTTCTGAAGATAACTGTTTATCAATCGATATCGATCAACATTTTAACATTTATATCACAGGATCTACGAGTTCAATTGATAATATAGCGACCTTAGGTGCTTACCAATCCAATTTATCTGGAAATGGAAGAAACGGATTTTTATGTAAATTTAATGATTCAGGGAAATTGATTTGGGGAAGCTATTTTGGGCAGGCAACAACATATCTCCGATATATTACTTTAAACAATAATCACTCAAAAATTGTCGTATGTGGTCAAACAAATTCTATATACAACATTGCTTCAACAGGCTGTTATCAATCAGTTTTTGGAGGATGGGAAGATGCAGTGATTGCAGAATTTGACACATCAGGGAAAATAAAATGGAGCACCTATTACGGAGGAACTGGTATTGATGCAGCTAATTCAGTATTTGTTGATTCAAATAATTTTATTTATGTTGCTGGTTCGACTTCATCCTCAACTGCAATTTCGTCTAAAGGGGTACATCAAGATAAGCATGGTGGTGGATTTGTTGATGGTTTTATTGTTAAATTTGATACCAATGAAAAAAGAATATGGTGTACATATATTGGAGGTGCTGGAAAAGATTATATTTACAGAATTTCTCAATACATTAATAATAAACTTCTTATATTAGGAACCACTTCGTCTGAAAATAACATTTCATCTTCTAAAACTCATCAAAAGTTTAAAAACAAAAACACTGATATGTTTATAAATTGTTTTGATAGCGATTGCAACAGATGTTGGGGAACTTATTATGGCGGCAATAAGTCAGAAGGTGATTTAAGCTGGGGAATGACAACACTTGATACTTCAATATTTATTACTTTTAGAACTGGATCAGATTCCTTTTTATGTACTTCACACCCCACACAGCCTTTATATGGTGGTTCAGTTGATGCAGTAATTGCAAAATTCATTGAAATACAAGATTCAATATTTGATACTATCATTGTTTCAGCCTGTGATAGTTTTTACTTTAATAATAAATATTTGACTCAATCAGGAACATATTTTGACACTATAAAGCTCCCATGTAATTGCGACAGTATTATTGTTCTCTTACTGACAATTTGCCCCAAACCAAGTGCACAATTTAATGTCAATGATACAATTCAATGTCTTAATAATAATTTGTTTCAGTTTATCAACAACAGTAAAATTGATTCTAACTTTTCAACATCATACCTTTGGAATTTTGGAAATAATGATTCTTCTGCATTAGAAAATCCTGCTTACCACTACAAAACAGCAGACACCTTTAATGTAGAACTTATTGTTGCTAATGCTTTTTGCCAAGACACAGCATATAAAAAGCTTTATGTAATGCCTTCTCCTGTCGCAGTTTTTACAGTTTCAGACACTGCTCAGTTTTTAAATGGTAATTCTTTTTCATTTACAAATTTATCGGGTCCAACAATTGACTCACTTAGTTTTTACTGGGATTTCGGGGATAATTCATACGACACTATTAAAAATCCATCGCATTCATACTCAGATACTGGAAAATATACTGCAAAACTGACAGTAACTTCCAGAAATGGATGTAATGATAGTTTTTCAAAACCTATTTATGTTTTGAAAGCTTTTAATGTTGATTTCTTATTCGATTCTTTATGTTTTGGTGACTCAACCGTTTTATATTTTTCAGCTAATCCTCCGGATTCTATTATATCTATTTTATGGGATTTAGATAATGATTCACTTTTCAATGATGCTTCAGGTTCTTTGATAAAAATTAAGTTCCAAGCCACCGGTAATTATAGGATTGGAATGAAAGTCAATACTACAAAGTCGTTTTCAACAGTTTACAAAGTCATCCCCATTTATCAGTCGCCAATTGCTGATTTTTTTCTTCCTGATTTTATTTGCCAAAATCAATTATTCTCTATTCAGGATAAGACAATTTTATTTGGAGATTCAATAATCAGGTATTACTGGGATTTTAATAATGATAATATCGTTGATGATAGCACCGGTTCTAAGGTTTCAACACAGTATTCATCAGGGGGTAATAAATTTATCCGACTGTCAGTAATTTCATCACAAGGTTGTTTCGATTCTGTTGTTAAAACTACTTATGTTTCTTTCAAGCCAACTGCCGATTTTGATGTCATTAACAGATGTGCAAATGATACTGCATGGATTATAAATAAATCATCCATTATTAATGATTCAATAAAAATGCTTTTCTGGAATTATGGTGACGGCAAAGACGCTATAATCAAAATTGATCATGGCCATTTATATACAAGTGCAGGTATTTATTCCATCCAACTCATTGCATCTTCAAATTATTTTTGTAAAGATACAATAACAAAATCCATTGAAATATATCCACAACCATCTGTTTTTCTTTCTTTTTCAGATTCAACTACAATATATTCTGACCAATATCTTACTGTAACTGCTTTTGGCAATTTTACCTCTAATCTTTGGTCAACCGGAGATACTGTCAAAACAATTACTGTAAATACCAAAGGCTATTATAAAATAACAGTTTTTTCAGCAAATGGCTGCAAAGATACAGCTTCGTTTTACCTAAATATTTTGGAAAATCCTGAGTTTAAAATAACAGATGTAATAACTCCAAATGGCGACAACATCAATGATTACCTGAAAATATTTAATCTGGATTATTTTAAGCCAGTCAGTATCAGAATTTTTAATCGTTATGGTGATTTATTATTTGCTTCTGATAATTATAATAATAATTGGGATGCTACATATAAAGGTAATAATCTGCCTGAAAATGCATATTTTTATCTTATCAAGACAAAACAAGGTAATATCTTTAAAGGAACTATCAATGTAGTAAGGTGATTAATGTTTTAATTTATTAGTTTTAAACCAGATTTTATTACCCCTCCTATCCTATTCCAGCTTTTAACTGTGCTTGAAGATTGTCCACTTAAAAAATTTAATACTAATTTTGCCATTAAATAAAAAGTTGAATTATGTGTGATACATGCGGTTGCAACGATAATAAAAATATCATTTATCATAAATTTTCAGAAGACAGTGATTTTCATGAACATCATTACGATCATACTCATGAACATCATCACGAAGATGGTACACATTCTCACAGCCACCACCATCATGTTCATCATGAACATGAAGGAGGCTCTGTTCCTCATACCCACGAGCACACAGAACATCCTGAAGATCACTCACATACTCATTATCATGAGGTTGAAAAAAATATTCTTGGTAAGAATGACCTGCTGGCAGAAAGAAACAGAGGATATCTGGAAGCAAAGAATATAACTTCATTTAACCTCGTCAGCAGCCCGGGCTCGGGAAAAACAAGCCTTCTCGAAAAAACCATTCAGACATTGAAAGATGAGATTCATTTTTCAGTCATTGAAGGTGATCAGCAAACCACAAATGATGCTGAAAGAATACATAAAACAGGAGCCAGTGTCGTTCAAATCAACACCGGTACAGGCTGCCACCTTGATGCAGAAATGATCAATAAAGCAGTAAAAGAACTTGCTCCACCAGAGGGAAGCGTTCTGTTTATTGAAAATGTCGGCAATCTGGTTTGCCCGGCTTTGTTTGATCTGGGAGAGAAAAAAAGAATAGTCATCATCAGTACTACCGAAGGAGAAGACAAACCCCTGAAATATCCTTACATGTTCAATACTTCTCATTTATGTATCATCAACAAAACTGACCTTCTTCCCTACCTTGATTTTGATTTGTCAAAACTGAAGGAATTTGCCCTGAGAATCAATCCGAAAATTGAATTTATTGAATTATCGGTAAAAAGTGGAGAAGGAATGGAAAAATGGTATAAATGGCTAAAAAAACAACTCACTTAAGAGAAATAAATGAAAAAAACACTTCCCGGAAAAACTGTTGAGAGATTAAGTTTATACCGAAGGGCTCTTATCAGCAGGGTTAAAAAGGAATACATTTATTCACACGAAATTGCTGATTTACTTCATTTTACGCCTGTTCAGGTCAGAAGAGACCTCATGCTGATGAAATATTCAGGAAGTTCCGGTAAAGGTTATCAGGTAAAAGACCTGATCCATTCAATAGGAAAAGTGATTGATCCACCGGAAACCAGATATGCTGCTGTGGTAGGAATGGGAAATCTCGGCAGAGCAATAGCCCGGCATCTGGCAAACAAGCGGGAATTTATTAAAGTTCTTGCCAGCTTTGATATTGACAAAGAAAAAATCTCCAAATGTTCATCAGGAGTCAGGTGTTACCATCTGGACGAGTTTGAGGCAGTGGTTCGACAGTTCGAAATTTCAATAGGAATCATCACCACTCCTCCTGAGGCAGCAGTAGAAATAAAAAATCTGATGGTGAAATCGGGGATAAAAGGAATTTTAAACCTCACTTCCACTCTTCTGGATGTACCTGAAAATGTTTATCTTGAAGAATATGACATCGTAACCTCTCTGGAAAAGATTGCATATTTTACCAAATAACATAAAAAGGTATCCATTGGCAGATTTACGGAATTACTAAGAGTGAATGGAATTGTTTTTGCAAATTGTGGATAATGTGAAAAAAAATTTTCAAACTGTTTAAAGATAAATTAACTTTGCAAAATAAAATTAACAGCTACTTAATGAAGAAATTCTACATAATCCTAACATTGGCATTCATCATCAGCATTTCAGCCCATGCCCAGAAACGTAATGTGGGTAAAATTAATGCCAAATATGATTCCATGACTGTAACAGGTTATCCTTCTGATTTTGAAATTATTACGCACAATAAGGTTTATAATACCAGTGGATACAGTCAAACATACAGATGGGTGGTTGTATCTTCCAATATTCCTTCATCGTGGACTTTTGCAATATGCGATGTAAACAACTGCTACGCCAATACTGACAGTCAGGAATTCACACTGGCTGCAGGAGACTCCGGTCTTTTTCAGGTTCATTTTTACCCGGGTGGTAATACCGGAACAGGAACAGTTGTCGTTTACATTTATCCTGTAGGGGAATATTCAAACGGTATTTCACTTTATTCCAAAGGCACTATTGTTCCAAACAGTATCAATAACAACAGCTCTGTCAGGATTGATTTCAGCATGTATCCCAATCCTGTTAAAGATTATCTTGACATCAGATTTACCAGAAAAGGGAATCATTCCATTGAGATTTACAATATCCTGGGAAGGCGGATTTTAAAGAAAGATATTTACAATTCCGACAGGATGAGAATTTCCTTTGAGAATCTGCAAAACGGCATGTATGTCGTCATGTACCGTGCTGAAAACGGAAAGGTTATCACCAAAACCATTTCCAAAGAATAATCTTTTTTTCCTGCTAAAGTTTCGGTTTGTACTGAGACAGATTTAAAATCTTATTGTAATCTTTTTCTGCAAGAAAATCAATTAAATTCACATCCGGGTATTTTTTCAGGTAGTTTTCGATAATACGGTATCCAACCCATGCTGCAATACGTGGCGGACATTCCTGAGGAAATTTATAGGCATTTGTAAATGGGGCATCATCAAGATAGCGGCTGATTTTATAGGTTTCTGTTTCAAATAGCACCTTATTCTCCACCAGCTGGTGCCAAATCTGCCCTTCATATTTTTCTGCCCAGTCCAATTGTTTTTCTGAATATTTATGAATAATGGTATCAGGGCAGTCCGGTATCATCATTTTCAGAAACAAAGCCATTTTTCCATGATAAATCATTTTCGAGAGCAGATTATTGCCTGCAAAAGAATCTTCAGGATAAAAACGGGTGAACATTACCCTGACAATATCGGGAACCAACTGTTGACGGACAAAATGACGATACTGGTATTTCGAAAACAAACCGTCATAGTAACGGTAATCATTTCCGAGGTACATATCGAGCGAAACGGAAAGTATTGATTCATAAGTAGCTGCCGAAAAGCCAAAATTGCTGATAGTCGTGTAAATTTCAGGCAAAACGGTATCAGGGTAATAGTATTTCAGGTAGTCAAAGGCTTTCTGAATATGAGGGATAAGCGTATGAAAATCCGCAAATCTCTTCTCTGTTTCTTCATAGAGTTCCTGCGTGTAACGGTCGAAGATAACTGGTTTAAGGCGGTAATAACTCATGGAATCATCAACCTTTCCGGCTCTCGCTATCTGTTCAATAAAAAATTCTGTCATCAACGGATATTTTTCGTTTAAATGCCTGAATTCCATCAGGTAATTATTCTCATCCAGTTTTACCAGTTCACTGTCGTAACGGTGAATCATCAGATTGGCATGAACAGCTGATATATCGGGATGGAAACGATCTTTTTCCCTGCATGAAGACAGAATAATAAAAAAGGGCAATAGAATCAACAGAAATTTGTATTTTTGCATATCAAAAAATTATCCTTGTTTTCTGAACTTTGCAAAAATAACTAAAAATGAAAAAGCTTATTGTAATTGTAACTGTAATCTTATTCAGCCTGAATGTTTCAGCACAGAAAGTCAATCTCGGGTTAAAATTCAGTCCCCATATCTCATGGGTTAAAAGCGATTTTTCCAATACTATTTCGAATGACGGTGCAGGTGTGAATTTTTCCTATGGACTGATGCTTGACTACAATTTTACGGATAATTATGCACTCAATTTTGATATTGACTTCGCGACCCTCAAATATACCACCTCACATCTCGACTCTATCAATACTATCATCACCAAATGGAAGCAGCAATATGTCAACATCCCTGTTGCAATCAAAATGAAAACCAACGAGATAGCAAACATGAAATTTTTTGGGAAAATTGGTGTCAGCCCAATGCTGAATACTTCTGCCAGATTGAACAACCAGAGCAATTCTGATCAGGTTAATTTTTTTAACGCCCAGTTCTTCATTGGTGCAGGCGTTCAGTATTATCTGCTTGGCAACACCGCATTCATGGCAGGCCTCACCTACCATAACGGACTGCTGAGAATGAACCGCAAAAAATCAACTATTTTCCCTGAAATCGACCTGACCGACATTGCTCTGAAACCAAATTATATTTCACTTGACCTTGGAATTATTTTTTAATGGTATTAGATGAAAATTGCCATTGCCCAATTAAATTTTATTGTTGGGGCTTTTAAAGAAAACACAGAAAAAATTATCCGGTGTATTGAAAGCTGTAAAGAAGCCGGTGCTGATCTTGTTATTTTTCCTGAACTTGCTGTAACAGGCTATCCGCCACACGATTTGCTCGAAATCAATCATTTCCTGACATCCTGCGATAATGCTATTTGTCAAATATCTCAGGCCTGCAAAGGAATAGACGTAATTCTTGGCGCTCCCTCCTTCAACAAATCGGGCTCAGGAAAAAAGATTTACAATTCCGCTTATTTCATTTCTGATGGACAAATCAGGCAAATCATTCACAAGACTCTGTTGCCTGACTATGATGTTTTTGACGAGTGCAGGTATTTTGAACCCAATAAAGATTTTGAAACCATTGAAAGTCATGGTATCAGAATAGCCCTGACCATTTGTGAAGATATCTGGAACATTGAAACCATTTATTATTCCTTAAATCCCCTGGATGAACTCATCCGCCAAAAGCCTGAACTGATTATTAACATTTCTGCCAGTCCGTTTTCCACAACACACGATCAGGAAAGGTCAACTGTTCTGAAAAACATTGCCTTAACGTATGATTTGCCCATCATCTATGTCAATCACAGCGGGGCACAAACCGATATTATATTTGACGGGGCTTCCAAAGTTTTAAACAGACGGGGACAGGTATTGCATCAGTCTCCTTATTTTAAAGAAGACATCTCATATATTGAATTTGAACATATTGAAGCAATTCCGGAGACTCAGCTTCCTGTTTTTGAAAAAACCAGTCAGATTTATCAGGCTTTAATAACAGGAATTGCTGATTATTTCAGTAAAATGGGGTTTCAGAAAGCCGTCCTGGGACTATCAGGAGGTATTGATTCGGCAGTAGTTGCTGTTTTACTGAAAGACGCTCTTGGAAGTGAAAACGTCAAAGCTCTGCTCCTGCCTTCCATGTATTCAAGCAGTCATTCGATTACCGATGCGGTTGATTTATGTCTCCTCAACCAGATACCTTACGAAGTAATCAGTATCAACAGTCTTTTCAAGGAATATCAGGCAGTCTTATCTCCCTATTTTGAAGGACTGAAAGAAGATATTACCGAAGAAAACCTTCAGGCAAGGATCAGGGCAGTATTGCTGATGGCATTTTCAAACAAATTTGGCTACATATTAATTAATACCAGCAACAAAAGTGAAATGGCAGTCGGATATGGTACACTTTACGGAGATATGTGCGGTGGACTTTCAGTGCTGGGAGATGTGTACAAAACTGAAGTCTATGAATTAGCACATTATATCAACAGAGAGAATATCCGTATCCCGCAAAATATTCTGACCAAAGCGCCAAGTGCCGAACTTAAACCAGGGCAGAAAGACAGCGATTCACTGCCCGAATATGAAATACTGGATAAAATACTTTACCGTTACATCGAATTAAAGGAAGGCGCTGATCAGATTATTCAGGCCGGATTTGATGAAAAAACCGTTTTCAGGGTGCTAAAGCTGGTCAACAATAACGAATATAAACGTTATCAGGCTCCTCCGGTATTGCGGATATCCAACAAGGCATTTGGCATAGGAAGGCGTATGCCTCTGGTGGGAAAATACTGAATTTAAGCTTTATTAATTTTTAAGCTAAAAATCTCATTATCAGTAAATAATGAAAAGAATATAAAAAAGCAGATCCCTGCCTGACGTTCAAGAACCGACTCAAATAAAAATCCTGAACAGCTTATCAGTAAAATGGCCAGCATGAGCGGATTCCTGCTGTAAACTGCTTTTTTGAATAAAAAAATCAGAATTGCAATAAAGACAAGAAATCCAATTATACCAGTGCCAGCCAATACATGAAGATACTGATTATGAGGTCCTCTCCTGTTTTCTTCATTTAATACACTCCCTGTTTGCTGAAAGTATTCTGCCATTTTTTTCTCCACTTTTGAATTACCCACACCTGCAACCGGGTTTTCTTTAAAGACTGACCAGCTTGCTTTCCAGTATTCAATCCGGGTCGAAAGGGAAAGGTGGTTGATATCTTTGTGTTGCTGATAGGATTTCAGGTCTTCTGTCAGCTTATTCCATCTGTTATGTAGCGGTGGAATATATTTTACCGACAAGACAAACATAAGTGCGATCAACAGCAGGGTAATTGCAGCCAATAAAACTTTCCTGTATATTAAGGACAGGTATAAAACAATGATGATCAATGCAATGTAGAATGCAGCCAATCCGGTTTTTGCAGAGATGGTATGTAAAAAAACGATTCCTGCAAATAGCGAACCCCATAGAAAAGCTTTTATCAAACGATGGTATTGCAGGCCTGACAGACTGACCTGAGTGCGGTAAACAACCAACAATAACATCACAATAATCGTTGAAAATGAGAGCATGAGGCTGTAATAAATATGGTTCAGTTTACCCCAAACAGGGATAGGCTTTGAACGCAGAATTATTTGATTAAAGTATTCATAATTAAAGAGATAGGTAAAAAAAGTCAGGAAGCCAGTCACAACGACCAGGAAAATAAAAATCAGGATTAAAGTCAAATGGCCTGATGCAGGTTTTTTAACATAAGCACTCAGAAAAGCTGCCGGTAAAATGAAAAAGAACAGCTTATTTTTAAAGTCATTAAAAAATTCTTCCCTGACAGGTGATCGAAAAATATCTGTCAGATAAACAATCAGGAGTAAGAAAAACATCCAGATAGCAGGATTTTGTCTTAACCCTTTAAGCAATTCTTCAGGATTAAAATGAAGGAAGAGCGTAAAAAAAATCAGAACCGCTGAAACAGACAACAGCGCTCTTGAAAACAGAAGACCAAAAAAAAATGTAATTATCAGGGAATCAATAAGTAAATCAATCCGTTTTTTTTCAGAAACAAGTTTCAAAACATTTCTATTCTATATGATAAGATAATCTGACGCGGGTAAATTGATCTCTGATTTTCAATTGTTTGGCGGCAAATTTTGAAAGTTTGATTATTTCGTTGCTGTGTTCATTTGCCGGAAGATTTCCGACCACTTTTACATATACCTGCTTATCATTCAATAAATTAGTAACGAGAATAATGGTGCCCACCGGGGCTTTTTTATGAAGTGCCAGTGCTTTCCTTGAATCAATGGTCGGGTCTTCAATCCAGGTTGCTATTCCTTCTTCGGAAATATCTCCTTTTGATACGTCCTGAGTAACTTTAGGAGGTGTTTTGTCGCTGCCTTTTTCAACTTCCACATATTTAACAGTCTGAATAATAAGTATTTCGCTGCCTTCTTTGATGGCTTCGTCCTGCAGGTTGTTCCATTTCTTCAGATTATCAACGGAAACATTGTAGAGTTTTGAGATTTTGTACAATGTTTCACCTTTTTCAACCTTATGATAAAACTTTTTTTCTTCAACCACCACCTTAGGCATGGGAATCAGTACGATCTGATCGAGTGCGAGGGTTTCGATTCCGTTGTTGGCAGCCTTAATATCCTCTACCGGCACCCCGTATCTTTTACTTAAAGCAAACAATCCCTGACTTTTTTCCACCTTATGCATGATGTATTTAACCCCGTTGATTTCCTTAACCCCAATTGAATCGTAGCGGGCAAAAGCATTTTGTACCAGACAAAATGAAATTGCCATCAGTAAAAATAAATTGCGCATGTTTTCAGCATTATTTTTTATGCAAAAGTATAATCCTGTGAATATTGCAAAAACATGAGTTGTCCACAAATTCAGTAATTATTGACATGGCATAAATTCAATCTAAAAACCGTATTAAATAACTTATTTTTGCTACGGACTAAAATCAATTAAAATCTTTCAGTTTGATGAAAAAAGGCTTTCTTATCTGTCTCATTACGCTTCTGACTGTTTTTTACGGCTATCCTCAAAATAACAAAGGGAAACGGGATGTCATCGTTTTACTCGAGCTTAAACGGCAAATAGACCCGATAGCCAAAAGAGCAACGAATAAATCGTTTGAACTGGCAGAAAAAAAAGGAGCTTCAGCCATTATCATCGACATGAATACGCCAGGTGGCACCCTCAACGATGCCGACTCCATTCATGAAAAAATCATTAATTCCAAAATACCGGTTTACGTGCTGATCAACCCGAATGCAGCAAGTGCCGGTGCGTTGATTGCGCTTTCCTGTAATAAAATTTACATGACAAAGGCAGGCAGAATCGGAGCAGCTACGGTTGTAACCGGTAATGCTCAGGAATTACCTGACAAATACCAGTCTTATATGCGTGCCATGATGCGGGCATCAGCTGAACTCAGAGGACGTAACCCGGAAATTGCAGAAAAAATGGTTGGCATTCCTGTCAAAGAAGGTGATAGTTTTGCCATAAAAGTACTGACCCTTACCCGCTCTGAAGCTGAAAAATTATGCTATTGCGATGGCAGAGCCGAAACCCTTGATGAAGTTTTAACTCAGGAAGGCTTTACCAATTATAAAATTGAGGAGGTTCATTATACAATCATCGATAAGATTATCAATTTCCTCATAAATCCTGTCATTCAGGGCTTTCTGATTTTGATAATCATTGCAGGCATTTACTATGAACTTCAGACACCCGGAGTAGGCTTTCCATTGGCAGCTGCCATCACTGCGGCTGTACTCTATTTTGCTCCTCTCTACCTCGAACAACTGGCAGCCAGTTGGGAAATCCTTGTTTTTATTCTGGGAGTAGGGCTCATGATTCTTGAAATATTTGTCTTGCCCGGCTTTGGGATAGCGGGTATTTCCGGCATCGTTCTGATGCTTACCGGATTGATCCTCAGCATGGTAGATAATGTATATTTCGATTTTAAATTTACGGCAGCCGATGAAGTTGTCAGGGCCTTATTGGTGGTGATGTCTTCTTTCATTATCAGTGTGATTGTCATTTTTGCCACCGGTGGTCAGATGATTCGAAGCAAACCCTTTCAGAGGTTGGTTCTTCAGTCAGCTCTTGAAAAACCTGACTTCAGGGAATCGGAAAGCAAAGAAGAAAGAGCTTCCCTTAGTGGCATGAAAGGAATAACCATTACGCCCATGCGGCCTTCAGGTAAAATTCAAATCGGTGAAAATGTATATAATGCACTTACTGAAGGAGAATACCTGAAAAAAAACACATCCGTGGTGGTGGTAAATGATTTCGGAAACAAAATAATCGTCAGGGAATGTTCAGAAGCATAACTATTGTAAGGCTTTCAGTTTCGATAGCCATGCTTGCTTTCCTTTTTTCTTCTCCCACCCATGCACAATATTTTCATGGAGGCTTGCTTCTTGGGGCCAATGGCTCACAGATTACCGGTGACAATATGCTTGGATTTAACAAAGGTGGTTTGTTAATGGGTGTTTTTGTCGAACACCGATCTATCCGTCAGGAACGTCTTTCTTTACGAATGGAAATGAATTACACACAGAAAGGCAGCCGCAAGGTCCTCGATCCCTATGTAAATGTGCCTGGCATCTGGAATTTATACCGTGCTGATTATCTTGAAGTTCCAATAATGGCAGATTTTCTGGTTTACAAAAAATGGGGCGCCACCGGAGGTCTTGCCTTAGGCTTCAATGTGTATGAAAATTATATCGACAGATACGGAACAGAAGATAAGAATTTCAATCTGGCAAAAAAAACCGAATCAAGCCTGCTTATCGGGATTTTTTATGAGTTTTCAGAAAAATTCAGATTCTTCCTGAGATACCAATCCTCCCTCTACAATTTCAGTATTGCCGACAATACACCCTTCTGGCAATTATGGGGGAACAGGCACCCCGGCTACATTCATGTGGTCGCAAGTGCCGGTATCCGCTATTATTTTAAACCCCGTTGATAAACTTTGAAAAAAAACTTTATTTTTGCCTCATAAAAATTTTAGCTATGACAGAGAATAACAGTAAAAAACTAAATCTGATTTTATTAATCATGATTATTGCAGGAATAAGCACGCGTTTCTTCATTCATGTTCCCAACTTTACCGCCATTGGAGCCATAGCCCTTTTTAGTGGTGCATGGTTTACCAGCAAACGTCTGGCTTTTATTTTTCCGCTTTCAATCATGCTGATTTCCGATGCCATTATCGGCTTTCATACCACCATGCCTTTTGTGTATCTTTCCTTTATTCTGATCATTTTCATTGGTTTATACCTCAGAAACCATAAAAACCCATTATACATTTTAGGAGGCTCTCTTGCAGGCTCTGTGCTGTTTTATCTCATTACCAACTTTGGCGTATGGATGACAGGAATGGGTTTATCCGACAACCTGATTCAGGTTTACATCGATGGGCTTCCATTCTTCAGAAATATGATTGCAGGCGACCTCACTTTTAACGCCATTTTATTTGGTTCTGCTTATCTTTTGTTCAAAAAAATGTCAATATTCCCGGTAATTAATGACCGTTGATTTCGACCTGAACGACACCTACAAGCACAAAGGTCTGAGACGCAGACTGGTAGAGCTTATCCGGTCGAAAGGAATACAGGATGAGAGGGTTTTAAAAGCTATCGAAAAAGTTCCCCGCCATTTTTTCCTCGACAGTGCTTTCCAGGAACTGGCTTATGAAGATCAGGCCATGCCAATTGATGAAGATCAAACCATCAGCCAGCCTTTTACTGTGGCATACCAGACAGAAAAACTGGAAGTTGACGAAGGCCATAAAGTGCTTGAAATCGGTCTTGGATCTGGCTACCAGGCCTGTGTTTTACTTGAATTGGGAGCCAATGTGTACAGTATTGAAAGGATTCCTGCTCTTTATGAGAAGGCAAAAATATTACTTCCCCTGATGAATTATCACCCTAAAATGTTTCTTGGGGATGGTACACTTGGCCTTCCTGAACATGCCCCGTTCGACCGGATTATTGTAACGGCAGCGGCACCTGAAATTCCCAAAGCACTTATCAAACAACTAAAAATTGGTGGAAAAATGATCATTCCCGTGGGTAATCGTCAGGTTCAGACCATGTATCAGCTCACTAAAATTTCGGAAACAGAGGTACGTAAAAAGGCACTCGATACTTTCCGTTTTGTTCCGCTCGTGGGCAAACAAGGCTGGAAAATTTAATAGACCTTGAAAAATATTTTTGAATGGAAAATAATAAGAAAACTGCACTGGTAGTTACCTCCATTGCCTCTCAGAATGAAGTACTCCAATCACTGGCAAATGGCTCAGCAGAAAACAATATTTCGTTTTATGTCATTGGAGACACCAAATCGCCTGAAAACTTTGAATTGGAAGGCTGTAATTTTTACAGTATCGAAAAACAAAGACAACTCAGTTTTGAATTTGCAAAACTTTGCCCTGAGAGGCACTACACCCGAAAAAACATTGGTTATCTGATAGCTATTCAGGAAGGTGCAGATTTAATTATTGAAACTGATGACGACAACTTCCCCAAAGCAAAATTCTGGCAAAAAAGGAAACGCAAGCATCATGTCCCATTTGCTGAAGAAAATTCATGGTTAAATATTTATCATTTTTTCAGCGAACAGTTTGTGTGGCCACGGGGTTTTGCCCTTGAACATCTTCAAAAACCTGTTCCCTCTATTCAAGAATTTGATATTCAGGAGAAAATTTGTCCGATTCAGCAAGGACTGGCAGATGAAAATCCTGATGTGGATGCCATTTACCGCCTTGCTTATCCATTACCACTTAAATTTAAAGAGGGTAAAATTGCCATTGGAAAAGGTAGCTGGTGTCCTTTCAACAGTCAGAACACTACCTGGTTTAAGGAAGTCTTTCCCTTACTTTACCTTCCGTCTTATTGCAGTTTCCGGATGACCGACATCTGGAGAAGCTTCGTGGCCCAGCGAATCCTTTGGGAAAACGACTGGTTTCTCCTTTTCCATGAGCCTACTGTGTGGCAGGAAAGAAACGAACATAACCTGATGAAAGATTTTCAGGATGAAATACCGGGCTATCTGAATAATAACAGAATTGCAGAAGAACTTGAAAACCTGAACCTTACGCCAGGAAGCGAAAATATTCCGGATAATCTGATGAAGTGTTACAATAAACTCATCGAAATCAATGTTATTGGACAGGATGAAATCAGTTTGCTGAAAGCATGGCTGAACGACCTGAAAGCACTTCAGATAATATGAAAGAAATATTCTTCATAACGGCTTCATTATCAATTGCTTTAAGTATCATTTTTTCATCCTGTAAAAAAGAATACCCTGTTTGCCCCGCAGTAGCTCTGGAAGAAGGAACCCTTACTGCGGAAGAAACTGAAATCATTTCAACCATCATTTCTGAATTTCACCCTCATGCATTAATACATCTTGTCCAGCAAACCTATCAGGATAAAGACTCACTTGCAAACATCAATTATGTTTTTTTTATCAGTCAATCCGACAGTTTGGCTATTGATACAGTTTTGGCAGCAGAATTTGCAAAATCGAACAAAATGGAAGGCAACTTCCCTGATAACGGCCAATTTCCCCTGATTCATCAGAATGAGCTGGATTGTATGTTCAGCATTGGCTGTGAAGAAGGCTGGAAGGCATGGTATAAAAAGTACCGAAATTCAGCTGGTTTTCTGAAGTTCAGCAGGCCCGGCATTTCAGGAGATAAAGCCATTATTGATTACGGAATGTATTTCGATTGTCTTGGCGGAATGGGTTATTTTGTTGTATTGAA
>JAAYUY010000099.1 GCA_012517435.1 Sphingobacteriales bacterium
TCCAGTAGGGACGACACAATTCGTTATGAAAGTTGAATGACAGATTTAATAAGGTTTTTTGACTAACTCACCCCCGACCCCTCTCTTTCGAAAAGAGAGGGGAGCTAATGACGTCTCCGTATCTAAGACTGTTTCATAAAATAAAAAACTGAGTCCCGTAGGGACGGCACAATTTCAAGTGAATTCAGAATTAACTTTAAACAGGCTGAAGGCAGTCTTCAGCAGGCAGGAAAGACGCGGAAAATGGATCATGGAAGCCTGATCCCGTTTATTTTCGTTTTCTTTCCAGTTTTACAAATATATTTTCCCTAAATCTTCTGCTATTTTTAAGTATTTATCAAAATACTCATTATCAATGGTTTCCGAATTTGCTTTTTCAAAATCTTCACCCATTTTATTCAAAACGTCTATCGGAAGAAATTTTTCTGCCATGGGGTACAAAATATGGTTTTCCTTGTGGATATGATTGGTCAGTAATAATCCGTAATTCATCAGATTGTTCTCCATTTCGGCAAGGGCTGATAAATCTCCATTTTTAAAGCGCTCAATAGCCTCAATAGTATTTCTGACATAAGCTCTTCCCTCGTCATGTTCCATCAGCATGACGCCAATCGGACCACCTTCGCGGGGCATCCCATATTTTTCCATTTCAGCAAACAAAACATCTTCTTCTTTCAGATGATGATATTTGTCTGCAAAATTCCGGATAAAATCCACCACCATTTCAACATGACCGATATTGATTGCTGTTTTGTCTTCTGACCCGGTAAAGATTTTCCTGATGATTTCAATCATACTCAAAATACTGTCGTGCTCTTTAACCAGAATATCAATTGCTTTCATTTTAGTAATTTTAAACGATTAAACCTGAATTTTTTAATAAATACTGGCCTGCAAATATAATTGATATTTCGGTACTGCAATACCTTTTTTGAAATTTTTCAAGCATTTTTCCTGATGATTATTATCAACTGAAAAATAGAGTTCTCATTATATTTTTGCCTGATGAAACAAAAGCTGAAAGATTTTCAATATCCGATTATTGGTTTTGCAGCAGTTATAGTTATTTTATCAATAGTTCAGATTAAAGTTGAACGCCCCATGCTGCTGGCAGAGCGATTTTTTAATGGGGGTGGATGGTTGACTATTCTCCTTTTGGGTTCCTATGCCGCATTTCTGATTAAGCGGATGAAAAATCCGTCAGAAAGTGCAAAATGGCGAAAACGAAGCTGGTTATTGTTTTCTTTTGTGTTTTTCGGACAGCTTGCAATGGGTTTATCGGGCTTTGAAAAGTTTTTGATGACCGGAAAGCTCCATTTCCCTATTCCGGCATTAATAGTCGGAGGCCCGCTCTACCGCATGCAGCTCAGTTTTATGCCTGTTTTATTCATTTCTACCATTGTGTTATCTGGTCCGGCCTGGTGTAGTCAGTTGTGTTATTTCGGAGCATTTGACCTGTGGGCTTCTTCAGGGAAAAAGCCTGTCAGGCGGGCAATTAAACATCTGTGGGCTTTAAAATTTACCTTTCTGCTACTGGTCATCCTGATGGCATTGATTCTCAGATTATCAGGAGCAAGCAACCTGACGGCTTCGGTTTTTTCTGCCATTTTTGGTATTCTGGGAATTGCCGTTATTCTGTTGATTTCACCAAAAAAAGGGAAAATGCTTCATTGTGTGGCTTATTGCCCGGTAGGTACACTGGTTCGCTTCATGAAACTCATCAACCCTTTCAGAATGTATATTGCAACGAACTGCAATGACTGTATGGCGTGTTCACTCACCTGCCGTTATGATGCCCTGAATGTGGAAAATATCAGGCAGAGAAAACCAGGACCTACCTGTACCTATTGTGGTGATTGTATCAGCTCGTGCAAAACAATGTCGATTCGCTACCGTTTATTCAGCTTAAAACCTGAAACAGCACGAATGACATGGATTGTTATCACTGTGGCACTTCACGCTGTGTTTATGGGACTGGCAAGAATTTGAGCTATCGATTGATCCAGTAAAAATTTTTCAGAATTTACATAAATACTACTCCCATGTTGCATGGGGATCACTTATTAAAGTTAAAGCTAAAATGTTTTTATCAGGCTGATATAATGTACATATTTTCAGCCCTTGTCCAATTATTTCTTTTGTGCGGTCAGTGTAAAAGTACCACTTTCATCTACCTGAAAATCAGGAATTTTTTGATTATATGTTCCGGTAGCAGTGCCGGATGTTCCTGAAAATGTACCTTGACCGTCATAAGTAACGATTTCATCTTTATCAGGGTCACTGGCAACTGGCTGGGTATAAGTACCTTTCATCACAACCTTTTCCCCGTCAACATCAAAATATCTGGTATATTTTTCACCGGTTGTCATGGTTACATTGGCAGTAACTTTATTCCCATTCATAGTAAGAGTAGCCGTTCCACTTTCACTCCATGTCTGCCCCCCGTATGGATTATAAACAATTGTGAATGACCAGGTACCAGAAAGCTCATTCAAATCTTTTTTACAATGGTTGAAAAAAAGAAATGGCAATGACAAAGCTGCAACAAGCAAAAATTTTTTCATAGTATTATCATTTATTGTTAAGTTGACTAAAGAACAAAGGTAATTTAATACTTAGATTAATTGATATTCAGGTTAATTTAAAAAGTATCTTTGCACTGATTTTATTAAGTGATTTTATGCGGATTGCCTATTTATCGACCTTTTATCCATTTCGCGGAGGTATCACGCACTTCAATCAGTCGCTGCTGGCTGTTTTTTCAAAAAATCATGATACTCAGGCTTTTACCTTCAAACGCCAATATCCGGAGCTCCTTTTTCCGGGGAAGACACAATATGTAACTGAAAATGACCTGGTTGAAAATACAGGAGCCGTCCGGGTACTCGATACGGTCAATCCCCTCTCTTACCAAAAAACAGTCAGGGAAATTTCATCCTTTAAACCCGATTTATTGCTGATGAAATACTGGATGCCTTTTTTTGCTCCCTCTTTGGGATATGTTGCCGGACAAATGAAAAAGCGGGGTTGCAAGGTCATTTCCATCCTGGACAATGTCGTACCACATGAGAAAAAATTTTATGATATTCCTCTCACCAAATATTTTCTGAAACGCAATTCAGGCTTTGTGGTCATGAGCGAAACCGTTAAAAATGACCTGCTCAGTCTGTTGCCTGATGCAGCATATATCTTTCAGTCACATCCGCTTTATAATCATTTTGGTGAAAAAATCAGCCGTTCAGAAGCCTGCCGAAAACTGAATATTCCCGAAGACAGGAAAATCATTCTTTTCTTCGGATTTATCCGGGATTACAAAGGTCTTGATATTCTGATCGAAGCCATGACAAAACTCCCTGAAGATTATTTTTTACTGATAGCAGGAGAAGTTTACGGTGACGACAACAAATACACCGGCCTGATCAGGCATTATGGAATTGAGGAGAAAGTTCAGGCAAATTTAAGGTATATTGCTGATCATGAAGTTTCATTGTTTTTTTCGGCATCAGATGTCAATGTTTTACCCTACCGCTCTGCTACGCAAAGTGGAATTCTTTCCATTGCTTATCATTTTGAAGTTCCTGTCGTTGTAACGGATACAGGAAGCCTGAAAGATTCGGTAGAGCCGGAAGGTACAGGATTAATAGCGGCTGAAGCCACACCTGAACACCTGTCCAATGCAATTTTATCTTTTTTCAGAGATGAAAAATCGGTTTATTATGCTGAAAACATCAGGAAATTAAAAAAGAAATACTCATGGGAAACTCTGGCCGGGGCGATTGTAAACTTTTCAATGCATTTAGATTAACCTGATTACCAGTATTTTTCCTTTAGCAGAAATTCGCTCACATAATCTTCAACCCCTTCCCTGAGACTTCTAAATTTCGCCTCATAACCAATATTCCTGAGTTTTTCCATCCTGGCCTGAGTAAAATACTGGTATTTATCACGTATATCTTCAGGAGTATCAATGTACTCAATAAAAGGGTCCAAACCAAGCGTACCAAACAGTGAAGCGGCAAGGGTATTGAAACTTTCAGCCTGACCTGTCCCCAGGTTATAAATTCCGTTGAACGCTGGATTGCGGAGATGCATCAGATAAAAAAGAACATCGGTTACGTCTTTTACATAGATAAAATCTCTCTTTTGTTCACCATGCTCATAATCAGGACGGTGTGAACGAAACAATCTAATTTTTCCTTCCTTTTTAATCTGATGAAAGGCATGAAAAACCACTGATGCCATCCTGCCTTTGTGATATTCGTTGGGGCCATAGACATTAAAAAACTTTAACCCAATCCAGAAATAAGGTTTTTGATCCTGCTTCAATGCCCATTTATCAAATTCATTTTTTGAAATACCATAAGGATTAAGTGGCTGAAGCTTTTCAACGGTTTCATGAGAGTCGTCATAACCTAAAATCCCGTCTCCGTATGTAGCGGCAGATGAAGCATAAATCAGGGGAATGCCGTAACGATAACATTTTTCCCAAATCTTCCTGCTATACTCAAGGTTCAGTTCATTCAATATGTCCATGTTAAATTCGGTAGTGTCCGTGCGGGCACCTAAATGAAATATCAACTGTACCAGCTTGTGATTGGTGTCGAGCCAATTGAAAAACTTTGAACGCTCAACTTTCAGTGAATAATTTTTTCCTTCTATATTCCTGTTTTTCAAAGGATTGGAAAAATCATCCACTAACACCAAATCGTTGTAAAACTCATCATTCAGCTTTCTGACCAGACAACTTCCGATAAAACCGGCTGAACCTGTAACGACAATCATTGTTTGAAAAATTTAAGGAACAAAGGTAATATTGTCATGGCATTAATGTTTATTCAAATCAATTACATATTACTGACCAGAAAATTTCAATAAAAAATATCCATGTCGTGCGGTGAAATTCTGATAAAAAAGTTGTAAATTATTCAGATTTGAGGCTATTCATCAGTTCATTCCACTCCTTTTTCTGATATAATGGCCTGAAAGTTTCTTCTTTCAGAAGTTTTTCCTGATCGTTAAAGCCATTTTCAATGCTTTTTCTTAATGATTCAAGGGCTTTTTCCGGTTGTTTTTCCATCATTTCACCAAGAGCTTTAAAATAAAACATATCAGGATTATCCGGATCGACCATTTCATACAGCTTCAGAAAATGATAAAATACATTTTTGTTTTGTTTAAAACCCTGACTGCATTGCATAAAACAAGCAAGGCTGATGTAATTTAAAGTTCTCTGATATGCTTTTGCCTCATAAAAATCTGTCGATTTAGTTTTTTGCCAGAGATGGCCTGTTTCTGTTGTCCACCAGTCAATATCCTTTGTTGACAGAGACTGCAGGTAAAATTCCTGCATCTGAATTTCTTTTTTCAAAGCAAGACTTTCCAGTTGTTTATCTCTTTGCAGGGAAGATGATTGCTGTAATTTATCAAGTTCTTTTTCTAAGCCGTTTTGAGAAACAATTCCTTCCATCATCTTCATTTTTCGGGCAAGCTCTCTTTCCAGTAAGGCAGGGTGAGAAATACTCCATGTAGTTTCTGCCAAAATATTGTTTAACTCCTGAAACAGGAGGGTATCAGCTTTTATCAGATCTGATCTCACCGCTTCCGTTTCAAGCCATAAAAAGCCATCATTCATCACATTTTCAGACGGCCATTCATGATTACCTTCAAATTCAATCAGAATATGCCGGATGGGGGTTTCTTTCAGGCTTTCATCCATATTTCTCATTTCGAGGTAGTTAAAATCTTCCATGCCAACAATTCCACACCAGTTGAAAGACCTGACAGCCTGCTGGTTAACAGCAGGGAGGGCTGCCCCGCAACCAATGATCCCTGTTATCTGCTGACTGGTAAGTGCCAGCGCCATTGCATAACGGGAACCACCTGAAAAACCACAGGCGTAAATCCTTTCTTTCTGCACGGGATAACGGTTGATACAATCTTCAATGACCGATAACGCAATGGTCTGAACCTGATCCCACTGCATTCCGTTTTTACTGTCATTAAGTCCGGCAAGGATAAATCCATATTTTTCTGCCAGCTTTGAATATTTTTCCACTGGGACATTCCCTTTTCCCGAAGGATCAAAAAACACAAGCAAAGGCAGCTCAGGATTCCGCTGGTTAAGTGGCCAGTATAAACTGTATGACAAGGCATAATTCAGGCATTGAACCGATTTATAAACAACTCCCCTGTCTATTGGTTTGTCCGAAGGTTTATCTTTTTCTTTTTCCTGGTGACGGCTTGCAGTACTGCAGGCATTGGCAATTAAAATGATTAAAATCAGCGTAAAAACAACAGGTTTCATTCTTTTAAACATAGTGTAAAGGTAGCTTAAAAATTTTAAAATAATCTCAGCCAGGGAAGTTTTGCAAAATAAAGTTGCTTGCCATAAGATATTTTATCTTTGCATCAAAAAAAAAATGGACTTCTCCCCCAAACTAATACTGGCGCTGTTGCCTATAATTTTAATCAATATTTCACTGATTATCTGGTGTTTTGTTGATTGGTGGAAAAGGGAAAAATTCAGGTATTTCCCTAAAATGGTATGGTTAATCATATTCCTGTTTATCCAGTTAATCGGGCCTGTTTCATACCTGTTATTCGGAAGAGATCATGACAGCAATTAAAACTGAACAACTAACGAAACGATACAGAGGGGAAAGCCAACCGGCTTTAAATGGTTTATGTCTGGAAGTACCGGAAAACAGCATTTTCGGGTTTCTTGGCCCTAATGGTGCCGGAAAAACCACCACCATTAAAATCCTGACAGCCCTGATGTCGGCAAACTCAGGCTATGCTGAAGTTGCCGGAATACCCGTAATATCAGGTTCGCCTGACCTGAGGAAAAATATCGGTTATTTAAGTCAGGAGCCAAGGATGTATTCATGGATGAAAGCCCGTGAACTTCTTTGTTTTGTGGGAGATATTTTCGGCTTCTCTCCTGAGGAAAGAAACCGGAGGGCTGATTTCCTGCTCGAATTATCGGGGCTGCAACATGAAGCAAATAAAAGAATTTCAGCTTTCTCGGGAGGAATGATACAACGGCTGGGGATCGCACAGGCATTGATGGGCAAACCAAAAGTGTTGTTTCTGGATGAACCGACTTCCGCTCTCGATCCGATTGGAAGAAAAGAAGTACTCGACTTTATTGCTTCACTCAGCAATGAATGTACGGTTTTTATGTCAACCCATATCCTCTCTGATGTTGAGCGGGTAGCAACGGATGTCGCCATCATCAGTCAGGGGAGTCTGATTGTTCAGGATAAAACGGAAAATCTTTTACGTAAATATGCTTCCGGCAAACTCGAAATTGATTTTACCACTGCGGATGAAACAGAAAGATTTATCAGGGAATTCAATCAAAGCAGATTAAACGGAAAAATTGAATCCGAAATGCTCTCAATAACCCTTACCCCACCGGGAACTGCATTCGACAGGCATGAAATCTTGCAGTTTGCGGCTGAAAAGAAGTTTGAAATTACCCGTTTTGAATGGGTAAATGCCACCCTTGAAGATGTTTTTATACAATTGGTCAGTAAAAAAGAATAATACCGCCATGAAAACATTAATAATCAAAGAATGGAAGGAGCAGCTCAGGACAGGAAGATTCTGGATTATGATGGCTGTATTTGTTTTTTTTGCCATCTTGTCGCCACTGACTGCCCGCTACATGCCTGAAATAATTTCTTCGATTTCCCAGCAACAACATATTGAAATACAAATTCCTGAGCCAACATGGACAGACTCGGTAGCTCAATATGTCAAAAACATTTCACAGATCTGCACTTTCATCATTATACTGCTGTTTATGGGCATTGTAGTCAAAGAAAAAGAAACAGGCACTGCTGTATTTGTGGTCGTAAAACCGGTTTCTCGCAACTATTTTATCCTTTCCAAAGTAATTGTTTCATTTTTGGTAAGCCTGACGGCTCTTTCAGTTGCCTTTCTGCTGGCATCCGCATACACCCTGCTTTTCTTCGGTGAATTTCCATTTCTCCGATTCGGGTTTGGAAATGCACTGATTTTACTCTATTTATGGGTAATTATTTCCACAACAATATTTTTCAGTACAGTGGCCAGGACTCAGGTGATGGCTGCTATTTTTTCCTTTCTCCTTTGGCTGGCAATGGGACTGCTTGCTCAGATAGATGGGATTGGAGTTTTTATTCCCGCAAAACTGATTTCTTTATCAATGACATATTCAGTTTCAGGTGAACTAAGCTGGCAAGCCTTATCAGGTGCTCTTTTTTTTCTGGCTTTGTTTATTTTTCTTTCTGTTTTCTCCTTCAGGAAATGGGAACCCTCATAGAAACTGACTATGGAATGAAAATCTCATAATTGTAAGTAACTTCATTTTTACTGATACGAACAAGATAAATTCCGGCAGGTTTGTTAAAGCTTATACTCGTTTTGGCCTGCACGGGTAGCTTTCCTGAATAAATTTCCTGACCTTTCAGGCTGAAAACACGTATTTCTGTATTTTCTTCAGGAAGGTTCTGCTGAATCAAAATGTTTTTCCCACTGCTCCAGACTTTTATCTCTTTGCTTTCGAGTCTGTTATCAGCTGAAAAAACCTGCTGTTGCGGGCGAAAATGAAGAATAAAGCGTTGATATTGCTTGACAGCTTCTGTTTCAAACGTATAATCACCTGTTGAAAGGTCAATCGTTTCTTTTGTGTTTTTATCTTCAAGAAAAACATGGTTATTGATAAAGAAGTCTTTCTGGACTGCGGTGATTTTATAAGGGCCGCTTACACCAGCACTGAAGTAAAGAGGGAGGTCGACTCCACGGGTATCGAGTGGCAGACTATTGACGGCCAGATTTCGTGCATCACCGGAACGGGTAAAAATCTGAGGTACATTTTCATTATAGCTGAACATTTTAATGGCATCATTGGCAGGATTATATTTTTCTTCTGCTGCCTCATTAAAGTTTATGGCTGTTTCATCAGAAAATCCTGCTCCGGAAACTTTCAGCGTAAAAAGATTCTCAGCCGTAGTGCCTCTGAAATCAGCAACTGTACTTACCCTGACAGAATTACTGAAGACGAGTTGCCCGCCAGAATTACTGGTGCATTGAACAAAAAAGGCCATGGTGGGGGGAATAATATTGGTGCCTCCATTGGTACCACCTATGCCTGTTGTATAAGTTGTAATATTCTGTATCGATGCATCCCAGATATAAATTGTTGTGCCTGCATTGGATTTTGTCCAACCGGAAGCATCCCAGTCGATAGCTGACGGATAAGGATTACCTGTCAGATTATATCCATCTCCGCCTGATTCTGTATTTGTCAGGTTGGCGATATAACTTCCATGATGCATATTTCCGTTAAAAACAATTGTCCTGTCAGCGTTTTTGAAATAAACATCATAGCCTTTCAATGTCTGAAATGTCTCACCTGACTGATGCTTTCTCCAGCTTTTTTCAGCTTCATTGTAAGAATACAAAGCACCTCCACTCACAACAGTAACAGGAGCATTTTCGACAGGGGAAGAAATATAATGCCATCCGTCAGCTGATATTTTTCTTTTAAAAGTGATATTTCTATTCCCTGAAATATTACCCTGAATATTCAGACTGCCTGTTTTTGTATCCCCTGTTTCCACGACAATGGTCCCACTATTTGCAAAATTACCCTGAACTTCAAGTGAACCATAGATTTTAAGATTTGTGTTACTATCTGCCTGAAAATTAATACATTGCAGGTTGCCATAAACAATGACTGCTGCACCGGACGATACCACAATATCTTTGTTTCCATCATTTATTAACGAACCGGATTCTCCAACATAAAGAACTCCATTGATAGTTAAATTGCCGGGGAAGGAAATATTATGATCAATAAAAACGGTGTCACCCTGAGAAATTGTGTAAGATGGTTGATCCCCTTTCCACACACTTCTTGAACTCCAGTTACCACTTCTCTTCGAGTAGTAGTTCTGACCCTCTGAATAGAACGATAAATAAGAATATATTTTCCTGATAATATGCGATTTAGAATGTAAACCTCCGGAAATCAGGAATAATAAAAATAAACCGGAAACAATAATTATTACCGATATAATGATTGATTTTCGTTTCATATTCCTGTCAGTTAAAGAATTTTTCCATGTCAAAAATAAGAATGATTTTAGAAATGATTTAATTTTGCAACCAAAAAAATCAATATGGATGCAAAAGAAATCGTTTTCCAGACCTTGAAAAAATCGGAAAAGCCGTTAAAACCTGGCGAAATTGCTTCATTGGCAGGCATTGAAAGAGCTGATGTGGACAAAGCCATTAAAGTTTTAAAAAAGGAAGAAAAAATCTTTTCACCAAAAGCCTGCTTTTATCAGGCAAAATAAA
>JAAYUY010000100.1 GCA_012517435.1 Sphingobacteriales bacterium
ACAAAATGGAGAAAGCTCAACTGCCCTGATTTTTAACATTATTGCTTCATTATTTCCTTTTTTTTTGAACAATTCCCTTTAATTTTGTGTTTGAATAAATAAAGCTAATGGCATTAGCTTTGCGTAATTCAGAACCATTTTAAATAAAACCTTAAATATAATGTTTGAAAAATATGATCCTGCTGAAAACAAGATTTTCAGAATCATAGATAATGAGGGTGTAATTATCAACAAAGAAGAGAAAGCCGGTCTTTCACCCGAAAAAATAGTTGAATCCTATAAACAAATGCTTTTTGCCCGCACCGCTGACTTTATGGCTGTTTCATACCAGCGCCAGGGTAGGATGTTTACTTTTCCGCCCAATTATGGTCAGGAAGCCATTTCTCAGGCATTGGCACTGGTTTGGCGTAAAGATGACTGGTTTGTCCCCGCTTTTCGTGAGCTGGGTGCATGGCTGGCCAAGGGAGCAAGCATGAAAGACGTATTTATGTATTTCATGGGCTACGAGGAAGGAACAGTTTTCAGAAATGCCGAAAACATGATGCCTATCTCCGTTCCTATCGGCAGTCAGTTGCTTCATGCAGCCGGTATTGGCTATGCGGTTAACTATAAAAAAGAAGACAAGGTCGTTTTTACTGTAGTAGGTGACGGAGGCACTTCAACAGGTGATTTTCACGAAGCATTGAATTTTGCTGCTGTCTGGAACGCTCCTGTAGTATTTGTCATTCAGAATAATCAGTTTGCCATCTCTGTACCATTGAAGAAACAGACAAAATCCATCAATCTGGCCGTAAAATCAAAGGCTTATGGAATTCCCGGTATTCTTGTTGATGGCAACGATCTGTTTGCCATGTATCTGGCAGTAAAGAACGCAGCCGATTATGCCCGAAGTGGAAACGGCCCTGTACTGATCGAAGCACTCACCTACCGCAAAGGGGCTCATACTACTTCTGACGATCCCACCAAATACCGGACAAAAGATGAAGAAGAACACTGGGACAAAACCGATCCCCTTGTCAGGTTAAAGAAATACATTGAAAAAAATAAGCTCTGGGATACATCAGAAGAGGAAAAACTGATCGAAGAATACAAAAAGGAAATTGACAGGCAATTTACAGAAGCAGAAAACCAGCCACCCTATCCGCTGGAAGATGTGTTTAAATATATGTACGCAGAAATGCCGGATGAACTGAAACAACAGATGGCAGAACATCAGAAATTTTTAAACTGGAAGGAGGCAAGAAAATGAAGGTCATGAATATGGTCCAGGCCATCAATGACGCACTGGACATTAAAATGGGTGAAGACAATTCCATTGTGGTTTACGGAGAAGATGTCGGGGTTGAAGGTGGTGTGTTCCGTGTAACTGAAAATTTACAAAATAAATATGGGGAAGCACGGTGTTTCGATACTCCCCTCGCTGAATCAGCCATCATGGGAACTGCTGTGGGAATGTGTGCTGCCGGGCTCAGACCGGTCATCGAAATTCAGTTCTGCGGCTTCATGTATCCTGCTATGAATCAGTTGATTTCTCATGCCACACGCCTTCACAACCGAACCAGAGGACGCTACAAGGTTCCCATGGTAATCCGACTGCCATACGGTGGCGGTATTAATGCCCTAGAGCTTCATTCCGAAAGCATGGAAGCTGTTTACGGACATATTCCCGGTCTAAAAGTTGTGATTCCTTCCACCCCTTATGATGCCAAAGGTTTGCTGATATCTGCCATCGAAAGTGATGACCTCATTCTGTTCATGGAGCCGAAAAGGATTTACAGGGCTATCAAACAGGAAGTACCGGAAGAAAAATTTTCCATTCCACTTGGAAAAGCAAAGGTTCTTTCTGAAGGAACGGATGTTACTGTCGTTGCATTTGGGGCTATGATACGTGAAGTTCAGAAAGCTATGGTCATGGCGAAACAGGCTGGCATTTCCGTTGAACTGATTGACCTCCGTTCAGTATATCCAATTGATAAAGAAACCATTGCAAAAAGTGTAAAGAAAACCGGAAGGGTTATCACCGTTGCCGAAGGTCCGGTATCTTTCGGCATTGGGGCTGAAATCACTGCACTGGTCAATGAACATTCCTTCCTGTCGCTGGAAGCTCCCCCAAAACGTGTTCAGGGATTTGATGTCATCGTTCCGCTGCCGAAAGGCGAACATCATTACATGATCAGCCCTGAAAAGATTTTTTATGAAATAGAAAGAACTGTGAACTATTGAAAATCATTCACTATGAGATATATTTTTAAATTTCCTGACATAGGAGAAGGACTTGACGAAGGAACCATTGCTGAATGGTATGTTGAAAAGGGTCACAGGGTGGAAGCCGGTCAGCCACTAGTTAAAATGGAAACTGACAAGGTGGTTACCGATATACCGTCTCCCAAGTCAGGGGTTATAGCTGCTGTATTTGGTAAAGTTGGTGAGACCATTCATGTAGGCAACCCCCTTGTGGAAATCGAAATAGAAGGAGTTGCAGGAGAACAAGCTGTTGAAGAAGCCCGAAAGGATTTTACCACCGAACCAATAGAAGAAGGCGCCAGCGTGGTCGGAACGATGGAAGTGGCCGGCAATGCTGCATTTTTACCTGCAGGAGATGAAGGTTTCCCTGCTCAGGAAAAGAAAGAAAAACCGGCACAGCGGAAAGCACTCGCCACTCCTGTTGCACGTGCCATGGCCAAAGAGCTGAATATCGACATCAATGATGTTGCAGGAACAGGGCCTGCCGGCAGAGTAACCATAAATGATATTAAAAAAGCTCATTTAAGTCTCAGCAGTATTCAAAAAACAGCTGTTAAGGTTGCTGAAATTCCCGATCGTATCAGCTTTGAACCGCTTACCCAGATTCGTAAGGCGATTATCCGGAATATGACCGTTTCCAAACAAACCATTCCTCACATGACTGTTCATGAAGAAGTTGAGGTCAGTGAACTGGTCAGAATCAGGGAAAAATACAGGCAACGCTTAGCTGAAGAGCAAATCAGACTTAGTTTTCTTCCTTTTATCATCCGGGCTGTGGCACAGTCACTGGCAAAATTTAAAGTCATCAATGCCCAGCTTGACCTTGAAAATGAAAGGATTATCTTTAAAAATTACATTAACATCGGCATTGCTGTCGATACGCCTGACGGACTGGTTGTTCCGGTAATTAAAGATGCCAATACAAAATCCATTAAGACTATTGCACAGGAGCTGAATGAAATATCTGTCAAAGCCAGAGAAAGAGGTCTGAAACTGGAAGATATGAAAGACGGAACCTTTACAATAACCAACTATGGTTCTATTGGCGGCCTTTGGGCAAATCCTATCATCAATCATCCACAGTCTGCCATTCTGGGTGTCGGACGCATGATAAAAAAACCCGTCATCAAAGATAATCAGGTGCAGGCCGGTATCATTCAACCTTTGAGCCTTGCCGTTGACCACCGCATTGTCGATGGAGGTGAAGTAACCCGTTTTCTCAACCAGGTGATGGAATATCTTTCAGATCCTGTATCACTGATTTTAGATTAAAAAAAATACTATGAAATACGATGTCATCATAATAGGAGCAGGACCTGCCGGTTATGTAGCCGCTATACGTGCAGGGCAGGTTGGTTTGAAAACCGCTCTGATTGAAAAAAAACATGTGGGTGGAATGTGCCTTAACTGGGGCTGTGTCCCGACCAAAGCCATAATTGAAAGCGGAAAATTTTTCAGACGTCTGCAGAAAGCTGAAGAATTCGGTATATCAGGCATTGACCAGAAAAAGATAGTATTTGACTGGGAGCAAGCCACTAAAAGAGCAGGAAAAATCGTTAACCGCCTGACAAAAGGAATTGAATACCTGCTGAAAAAAAACGGTGTTGATATTATCGAAGGAACAGCCATTATCAATGGAAAAGGTTCGGTCAGTGTCAACAATCGTTTGATTGAAGGTGAAAATATTGTGATTGCCACAGGTTCATACCCAATAAAGGTCGAAGGAAATGTAGCCGCTGAAGATATTGTCGAAATTGAAAATCTTTTCAGCTTAAAAGAAATTCCCACTCACCTTGTACTGACAGGCCACGGGCCGACAGTTGCCGAAATGGCTCAGTTTTTCGCTTTCATCGGAAGAAAAGTTACTGTTCTCCTTTCAGATGATTTTATTATTCACGATTGCGACCGCTTTCTGTCTGAATATCTTTTCAAAAAACTTCAGTCTGAAAAAATTACATTCATCAAAGCCCAAAAAATCGACTCTTTTGAAAAAGGGATTCTGAATGCTGCCGGAGAAGAAATCAAATGCGACCTGATCATAAATTGCAACTACCGTAAAGCCATTGTCCCTGATTCAAAAGCAGAACTGGAACTGACGGATGATGGATTTATCAAAACGGATGATAATCTGCAAACCAGCATTGAGGGCATTTATGCCATAGGGGATGTCAATGGCAGAAGTTATCTGGCTCATGCCGCCTCTGCTCAGGGAATATGGGTCATCAACCATCTGAAAGGCATACAAAACAATCTTAATCTCAGGCTTTATCCCCTGAATATTTATACCTCTCCGGAAATAGCACAGATAGGCCATAGCCAAAGTGAACTTCAGGAAATGGGTTTTGAGATAAAAATCAGTGAATTTCCATTGACTGCCAATGCCAAAGCATTATCGGAAGGGAATAACGAAGGACTCATCCGCATACTCTCAGAACCAAAATACGGACAAGTGCTTGGTGTTCAGATTATTGCCGAAAATGCCACCGATCTGATTGCCGAGGCTTCTGTCTATATGCAGTTCGAAGCCACCGTTTTCGACATCGCTCAGACCATCCACGCCCACCCGACTATTTCTGAAATATTTACTGAGGCCGGTTTTGATGCATTCGATAAAGCCATTCACAAGTAGTTCCAAACGGTGGATTTTATTGAGGTTAAAAAATACGACCTTCCTGATTTTCAGATTCTTTCAGAACAAGAATACCCCGATTTCAGATACTTCATCTGGAAACCCGATCGTTATTACCTGATTCTCGGCTCATCCAACAAAGCAGAAACTTCCCTGATTGTGGAAAATGTTCTGAATGACCAGATTCCTGTTTATAAAAGGCCTTCCGGTGGAGAAAGCGTTTTGCTGGGGCCCGATACACTCGTTTTGTCAACCCTGATACACACTCAGAAACTGGAAGACCCTCCCAAACATTTTCATGACTGTAACATACGTATCATGAATGCATTAACGGAGATGGGTGTAAAAAATATATCACAAAAAGGAATTTCGGATATTGCTATCGGCAATAAGAAAATTGCCGGCTCATCGATTTACAGAAAAACCAATATCGTATTTTATCATGCTGTGCTTAATGTAGCCGAAAGTCCCGAAAAGCTTGAAAAATATCTGGCAATGCCTTCCAAACAACCCGATTACCGACAAAACAGACCTCATCATGAGTTTGTTACTTCCCTTAAAGCCGAAGGCTATGATTTTGGTGAGCAGTTCCCGTTAATATTGGGAAGGATGCTTAATCATTCAGCTCCCTGATTTATTCATCCTTGATTTTTTTCACTCCGTGCCCTTCTTTTTTTGGCTTATAGTTTCTCTTTTTATACAAGGGGTCTCTCTTTTCCCAGCCTTCAATTTCAGGAGGGAACAAGCCAAATTCTGAATTCTTCTTAACTTTTGAAGGCTCCTTATAGCGGATGGCTTTCTGAAAAGCCAAAGTTCTTTTTTTAGCTGTTCGTCTTGTTTTAAAGGGGCTCTGTTCGATATTGGCCGAATGGTAGCGGGTACGGTCAGGACCGAATCTTCCGCTTTCAATATTGGCAACATGCCTGTATCCGCCTCTTGTTTTGAATGACATGGCTTCGATATTGGCACTTTTACGTGGACGGTAGCCCGATTTGAAAACCCCTCCTTCTATGTTGGCCCTGCCCGGCATCCGGTATCCCGACCTGAAAGTTCCTGACTCTATATTTCCTCCTTTTGGGCGAAAAGAAAAGTCGAAACCCTGACGGTAATCAATTCTTTTGACCGGACGAAAATGCTTGTAATGCGTCCTTATACGCATATTTTTTGTCCGGTAGCCTCTGGTATGCCTGTAATTGGGTGTCCCTCCCATTGACCAGATGCTCTTCGGACTGGAATAATAATGATTCGGGGCACACATTCCACCCGGACAACCTGATTCGGCACATGAGCCTAATAAAATCAGAAGACAGTATGATAATATTAACCAGAAAAGAGTTTTCATGTCAGGCAAAGATACATCAGCATAGAGTATTTCAGAAGTATAAAGGATGAAACCTTACCCCATGCCTGTTGAATTCGAGAGCAGGAGCAGGAAATTTGATAACAGATACACATCCGAGTAAAAGTTTTAAAAACTTTTTGTCAGTCTTAATTTTCCATGTATTGACATCAAGTGCCAGATAAAACTGCCGGTAACGGCTCAGATAGGAAAGCGAAGGCGGAGCATCTTCCGGTCTCCCCGAAACCATTTCTTCTGCACCATATCCTATGCTTAATGCCAGCCAGTCGGGTAATATTTTTTTCCCATGATAAAAGTCGTTTAATGAGGCTGACAACCAGATAGTGGCACCATTGTAATCTTTCAGCAATTGCTGAATCAGATTTTCACCGAGCTCTGAAGGACGCAGGTCGGCATAAGGAGTCGGATGAAATGAATATTTGACAAGAATTTTCTGCTCATTCCAAAGCATGTATTGAGAAAATACCAATGCTGAACCTAAAGTATTTGCTGTCAGATCTCCTGCTGAAGCTCCCCATTTGGCTGAAAAACCATCCAGTATCTCTATAGGTGTCTGAAAAATAATACCATACAGACTGCCGAAAATGATTGACTTACGGTCGCTCAGCCCTGTCCACTTCAGCGCATGAATACCCAGCAGGCTTTCATAATAGGCGGTGGTAAAATGCCCGACTTTGTCAAACTGAAGCCATTCCCTGTTATCATTAAAGAAATGAAAGGGAGAACGATCATATCCTGCATACCATAACTGGTTGAGACCCGTCAGGCTGACTGAATATACCGCCACACTTCCGCCACCTACCAGCAACAGCCGTTTCCGGTTAACTGTATTACTATCTTTTATCTGCGAAAACAAGGTTAAATTTTCTAAAAGGAATAGAAATAAGAAAAACAGACTTAACTTATTGATTCTCATTCCTCTGCTTTAATTACTTCAGGTCTGAAATTTCTGAACCTGCCTGAGAACAGTGCATCCATATTTGCTCTCGTATCAGCCGGATTGACAGGTATATCATTTATTTTAATCAGATAAAGCCTGAATCTGTGTTGTAAAAGATAATCCTGCAACGAAATGGCATTAATGGTCAGGTTCAGGGTATCGAGGTTGGCGGGAGTCAAAGAATAAAATGTTTTTCCAAAAACCTGCGGTGTCAGTTTCAGAAGATATTGCCTGATCTGACCTCCTTCCAAACGAAGCATCTCTGTAACTTCGCATTTGGTAATCAGGGGCTTATTGTTCCTGAAAAGAGTATAAATATCTTCTCCGGCATAAAACCTGAAAATATCCTTCGAGCTTTTAACAAAATCTTCCAGTGTCTTAAAAATCAGGTAAGCACCACTGTCGTAATCAAAATTATGAATCTCATAGGTAATTGTTTTGCAGGGAATTATTTCAACTGCATTCAGGTTTTTTGCCTTGCTGCCAAATGCTTTGTTCTTTATCTCATTTCCTTTGAGATACTGTTTTTCAGCCTTTGCTCCCGTCTTGGTGATAACCGGAGCATCATCGAAATAAATCAGGTCGTAAGAAAAAGCCTTGTTCATAAAAATCTGATAAAATGTAGTCTGGCAGAAACCATTAATAGTAATACTGACATAGTTAGCTTTCAGAAAGGGCAAAATATCATTGATGTCAACATAGCCAAGGCTAACTTCTTTCTCCTGTTTGTTAGCAGCACTGAATCCAAAACCCACGATATTGAAAGAAGAATGACCCGAACTGACACTCCAGTATTCATAAATAAAAAAATTTTCTGCTTTTGTAAAAGAAAGCTCCTGATTTTGCTCAAGCCCCTTGAGGTTATCAAAATCAATAAGATATGATTTGAGAGGCGAATCCCATAATTTTATTTTATTTTCCCTGACCAGATAATAAACCAGTTCCAGATAACTGCTGACAATATTATAACCCAATGAATCAGGCTGCAAACTTTTGTTTACCAATAAAATAGCCTTTTTATTCTGATAGCCGAAACTACCTGATGAAAAAAACAGACAAGCAATTGATAAAAAAATAATCAGCTTTAATTTCATTATAAAACAACAGCTTTTCGGAAAGATAAAAGTTTAAAAGTAGTAAAAACCACAAATTTTCAAATAAAAATCCGGCTATAAAAATACCGCTAAAAATCAAATGCATAATATTGCAACTGAAAAAAAATAAGCATTCATGCTGACAATCGGGCTTAAGGGAATAAAAATAAAAGCACCTGTGGGAGTTTATGGCTGGGAAAAAATGCAGGGACGTAAATACAATATTTACATAGAGCTTCATCTGAACATGGATGCTGGAGCCATGAAAGACTCACTTTCAAATACGGTGAATTATGAAGATGTTTATGAACTGGTTATCCGGGAATCAGAACATCCGCTGAATCTGGTTGAAAGCTTTTCGGCATTAATCGGGCAAAGAATACTTGAGAACTTTCAGTCTGTTGAAAAAGTTAAAATCAGAATTGAAAAAGAAAGGCCACTACCCCGTGCTAACCTTGAAGCCGTTTTTATTGAAAGTGAATTTGTACGGAAATAATTTTTGTCTTTATCTTTGCACCCGCAAAATGGTCCCGTGGCCGAGTGGCTAGGCATTGGTCTGCAAAACCACGTACAGCGGTTCGACTCCGCTCGGGACCTCCCCAAACCCCTCTTTCGAGGGGTTTTTTATGCTTACCAAAAG
>JAAYUY010000101.1 GCA_012517435.1 Sphingobacteriales bacterium
ATTACCCGGGTCAAGTGCAATGGCATGTTGATAATAAGACAAAGCCTGATAAGGTTTGTTTTGCCAGTAATACATTTTTCCGGCACCGGCCCAGGCTTCCGCAAGAGTCTGATCGATCCCGATGGCTTGCTTGTAAATTAAAATGGCTGAATCCAGTTTCCCTTGATATATCAGGGTTTTTGCACGCTCAAGATAAAAGGGGAGAAACGCATCAGTTGGTTTTAATGCAAGATCGTAATAATAACCCGATTTTTGAAAATCCCCTTTTCTGAAACAGATTTTGGCAAAACCCAGCAAGGCTTCCCCATCGCTGTTATCTGATTTATAAATCTCACCATAATGAAAAAAGGATTTTTCAAAGTCTTCTTTATTCAGGTATAAACGGGCAAGTGCCAGATGGGCATCATAATCAAATCCATTGATTTCTAACACTTTGGAATAGTAATAAATGGAAGAATCAGGTTTTGCATTGATTCGGGCAAGATAACCCAGATAACGGTAGTCTTCAGCTCCCGGAGACTGGCAAAATGTTGATATTGCTAAGAGCATTAAACTAAATGAAAGCAGTAAACGCATAATATGAGTTTTAACATCAGACACGTTTTATTCCTTTTCTTTCGAATTTATTCCAGGAACTTTTTTTCAAAGCAAAATTAACAAGCCCGTGAAGTTGAGCAAATGATCTGAAAAACGAATAACTGAAGTCGGACATAATACTGCTGAGAATCAATAATAACCATTCCCGGAAACTTCTGTACCTGAGGGCTGAACGGTTGGCTTCGTCCTGCCGGTAACTCCAGTATTCGGTAATCACTGTCATACTGCTGGTAATAATGGCTGTGATTAAAGTTGTACCGATAATCAGCATGATGACCCACGATAGGTTAATCAGTCCGGTAACAGAAGCAGGGATAATGAAAAGGACGGTAACAACTTTCATCAAAGGCGACATCAGTTCAAAGAAAAAATAATAAGGCATGGCAAACATTCCGGTGGCTTTATACGAAGGCTCAAACAACATTTTTAAATGAAAAAAAAGTGATTCTGCCAGTCCTGTGTGCCACCTGACGCGTTGCTTGTAAAGGTTTCTGCCATTATCAGGAACTTCAGTCCAGCATACCGGCTGAGGCAGGAAAACCGCTTTTGCTTTCTGCCTGTTTTCATGTTTAAACCTCCAGAGCCTGACCACCACCTCCATATCTTCACACAATGTTTTTTTATGTTTTCCGATGGTTTGAACCAGATATGGGTGGTCGTTTTTCTGTGAAAGGTATCCTCCGGCAGCCAGTAAATCGCTTTTTCTGAATACGGAAAATGCTCCGGACATCACCAGCAAAGCATTCATTTTCCCCAGCCCGATACGGGAAATAAGGAAAGACTTGATGTATTCCGTAATTTGCCACAAAACCCATAAATTGGAAGGCATTTTCAGGCTTTTAACCCTATTGTTTTCAATGACCACACCATTGGCAGCCGCCAGTTGCCCTCCGGCCACAAATGTTTCTTCCCGCTGCTCAAATTGTTTCATAACATGATGCAGGGCATTTTTGTCGAGTATCGAATCAGCATCAATCGTACAGATGAAATCTTTCACCGAATAATTGATCCCTGCATTTATGGCATCTGCTTTTCCTCCGTTTTCTTTGTCAATGAATTTCAGGTTTGTGCCTTCTTTCAGGTAAAGTTGCCTTATTTCTGAAGTTTTGATAAAATCTGTTCCTGATAATATTTCCAGCTTTTGAGGCTGATAAGTTTCGAGCAAGATTTCCATGGTCCGGTCAGATGAACCATCATTTACCACAATGATTTCATAATCAGGATAGTCAAGATTTCTCAACATTTCTATACAGTTCACAATACTGACTTCTTCGTTATAGGCAGGAACAATAATGCTGACAGATAATTCAGGAATATTTTCTCTTTCTGACTTTCTTTTTTTCGAAGAAGAAATGCTTATGATAAAAATCAGGTAAAGCAAAATATCAATGGCAAAATAGCTAAGGTAGTAAATGATTAAAAGCTTCTCAATGATGCGTAAAATATACAAATTCAGCTGTTTTATGAAATGTCAAAGGTATGTTAAATTCAGTCTCAGATTCTAAGAGGATTACGTAATTTAATTAAATGATTTGAATGATCAGCCACCGGTGAACAGGCAGACAGGTTCGAAATTTTAACTCCTCCTCCCATTCACTGTTTTTCAAAATCAATTTGGTATAAGATGTAATTCTTATCTTAATTTTGCAGCAAATAACAGTAGCAGGATGAAAGTAAAAGAAATCATTAAAATCCTTGAGGATTGGGCACCGCTCCATTATCAGGAAGATTACGACAACAGCGGTTTGCAGGTCGGCAATCCAGATATGGAGGTTACGGGTATTTCTATCTGTCTCGAAATAACGGATGAAATACTGGAAGATGCCATTCAAAGCAACTATAACCTGATAATCAGTCATCATCCGTTGATTTTCAGAGGATTAAAAAAGATAAACTATTTGATGCCTGAAAACAATGTTTTGATTAAGGCCATCAAACATGATATTTGTATTTACAGTTGCCATACGAACCTTGACAATATCAGGAGCGGAGTAAATCAGAAATTAGCCGGCATGCTTGAGCTTGAAGACATTGAAATACTTCGTCCCTTTAGCGGAAGACTTTTTAAAATTACTGTTTTTTGTCCCGATATCAGGCTTTCAGATGGAAGTTACGTCCCTGAAAATGTGAGAAATGCCATGTTTGAGGCCGGAGCAGGAAAAATCGGGGAATACGATAGTTGTTCATTCAATGTCGAAGGTACGGGTACTTTCAAACCGCTGGAAACGGCCAATCCGTTTATAGGAAAAACGGGAATAACTGAATATCAGAAGGAAATAAGAGTGGAAACCATTGTCCCGATTCATCAGTTGAACAGGGTAGTTGATGCCATGATCGATGCTCATCCCTATGAAGAGGTGGCTTATGATATTTATCCGCTTGCCAATGAATTTCCGCTTGCAGGTTCAGGAATCATAGGCAATCTCGTTAAGCCCATGGCAATAACTGAATTTCTGGCTTTGGTAAAAGAAAGATTTCGTCTGAAAATGATTCGTCACAATTGTTTTCATGAAAAGATAATCAAAAGGGTTGCCCTGTGTGGAGGAGCCGGTAGTTTTTTAATCCATGATGCCGTCTCAAAATCAGCAGATATTTTCCTGACAGGCGATCTGAAATATCATGACTTTACATCGGCCTTAGGTAAAATCGTTCTGGCAGATATAGGTCATTTTGAAAGTGAGCAATTTTCTTCAGAATTAATTTATGATTATTTGAAAGAAAATATTTCTACCTTTGCTGCCTTGAAAATAAAGCAAAATTTTAATCCAATAAATTATTTTTAATGGAAAAAGCACCGCAGATTGAAAAGCAATTAAGAGCATTGTTTAATCTTCAGTTGGTTGATAGTAAAATTGACAAGCTTCGCAGTGTTCGCGGAGAACTGCCCATGGAGGTCCACGACCTTGAAGATGAAATCATAGGCCTTGAAACCAGAATAGAAAATACGATGAATGCTATTCAGGAGTTAAAACAGGCTACCGAAACTTTTAAGTCGAAAATACAGGAATGCAACACCCTGTTGCTCAGATACGAATCGCAGCAGATGCATGTAAAAAACAACAGGGAATATGTCGCCATTTCAAAAGAAATGGAATTACAGAAGCTTGAAATCATGGCTGCTGAAAAACGCATCAAAGAAATAAAAGCTGAAATTACTGAAAAAGAACAGAGCATCGAGCAATATCAGCAGGATTTGCAGGAGAAGAAAAAAGACCTTGTTGAAAAAGAGCGGGAATTATCAGAGATTATAGCTGAGACTGAAAAAGAGGAAGAAGAAATTCTCAGGATGCGTGAACAAGCTACCAAAGAAATTGAAGAAAGGCTGTTAAAAGCATACAATAAAATCAGAGCCACCTATCTGAATAAACTTGCCGTTGTGCCTATCGAAAGGGATGCCTGCGGGGGTTGCTTCAGTCAGGTTCCGCCTCAGCGCCAGTTAGATGTCAGGTTACATCTTAAAATTATTGCCTGTGAAAACTGTGGAAGGATTTTAATTGACCACGATCTGGCTGAAGAAATTAAAAACAATAATTCCTGATTACAGACTGTTTATTTTTTCTTGTCTTTTTCCTTATCCTTTTTCCCAAATACAGAGAAATGTACGTAGTGTGAGGGATTTTTCTGAATGTCTTCCAGTAGAAGATTCAGGTTTTTGCTGGCATTTTCAAGATTTATATACAGGCTGTCGTTGTTGACAAGCATTCCAACCGTGCCTTCTCCTTTATTGATTTTTTCGCTTATTGAATTCACCTTTTCAATGGTTTGGCGGCTCTGAGCAATCACTTCACCGAGATGGGCTGCTTCCACGGTATCTGATATGGCACTCATATTCTGAATGAAATGATTTATTTCATCGTTGTTGTCTTTGAGTGTACGGGAGATCGATGATATGTTTTTCAGTATTTCATTCAGCCTTTCAATGGATCGGTAATTATTGAATTTATCGGTGCTCTGAGTAAGATTTTCAGTAGTTTTTTTCAGGTTCTCGATAATGGCTTCAAGATTTTCAGTGCCTTTGTTTTCAAGCACTTTGTTCAGTTCACTTAAGGATTTGTTTAGTTTTTCCACAACAGGATTTACCACATTGTCCACTGCCTGCGACAGGGTGATGGCTGTTTCTCCTTTCAGAAAATCACGATGTTTGGCTGCGGTTTTTTCATTTGAAGGAATGATTTCGACTGCCTTAGCCCCCAGAATATCGAGGTCGGTTATTTTGGCTACACTGTTTGCAGGAATATGAACATCGCTTTTAACTACAAAAGCCACCTTAATCATATTTTTTTCTTCATCTACTTCAATATCATACACTTTCCCGATGCGATATCCTTTATACACAACCGGATTGGATTCCTGAAGCCCATTAATGTTGTCATAGTAAGCATAGTAAGTGCGCGAAGCACGAAGGATGTCTTTCCCTTTCAGCAGGTTAAATCCAAGTATAAGAATGACAAGAGTAAAGACAGCAAAAATGCCTATTTTTGATTCATCTGAAATTTTCACGTGATTTTTTTTATTGCAAAGTTAACATAACAGGCCTATTTCGAAGCAATAAGAATTTATTCTTCTACCTCAAGACGGTATTCTTCAAATGCGTTGAAAATGGCAGTAGCTGTCTGAAGTTGACCTTCTTTGGAAGATAAATACTCACGCTCCTCCTGATTGGAGAGAAAGCCGGTTTCGATTAAAACACTTGGCATCGAATTTTTCCATAAAACAAGAAAGCCGGCCTGCTTAACACCTTTACTAAGTCTTGAAGCAGTTTTTTTGAAATGCTCTTCAATTTTTGAAGCCAGCAAAAGACTTTGATCCTGAAAGGCATCCTGATAAAGTGAAAAAATAATATATGCTTCCGGAGAATTGGGATCGAATCCATCGTATTTTTCCAGATAATTGTCTTCGAGTTTAATAACTGCATTTTCTGCCATGGCAACTTTCAGGTTGGCTGCACTCTTGTTAACCCCCATGACATAGGTCTCGGTTCCTTTTGCTGCATGATTTTCATTGGCATTGCAATGAATGGAAATAAAGACGTTGGCATTGTTCCGGTGAGCAATTTCAGGCCTTTTGTGTAATTCAACGAATACATCAGTCGAACGGGTATAGATGACTTTTACATCTTTCATTTTTTCCTGTATCATTCTCCCCAGTTCCAGAGCAATTTTCAGGTTGATGTCTTTTTCATATACTCCTCCATACGTACATCCCGGGTCTGTACCTCCGTGTCCGGCATCAATGACAACTGTTTTGACATACATTTTGCTTTCATTAAGTGGCTGAAAGGCTGAAAGCAGTACGACAAGCCCTGTCAGTAAATAAATTTTACAGTTTGGAAATAATAAAAATATATATCTCGTTAAATTTGCCACGGTTTTTTTTGAAACAAAATTAATTGATAAACTTTCTTTGAAAATTTTATATAAGCTATTGATATTAACAACTTTGTGGATATGCTTTGGCCTCCACAACCCTGCTTTTTCAAAAAAAACTTTTATTTTACCCCCTGACAGCATAAAAAACAATGTTGGTGATACTCAGTTTATTAGCAAAGATGCCATTAAAAGTAAAATCAACTATACTGCCAAAGATTCCATTCCTATCGATCTGAAAAACAACCTGATTTATCTCTATGGGGAAGCTGAAGTTAGTTATGAACAAATCAGGCTGAAAGCTGCAAAAATTATTTTTGACTGGAAAAACAGCCTGGTAACAGCTGAAGGAATTGCCGATAGTCTTGGAAATGTTACCGGAAATCCGGTTTTTTATGATAAAGACCAGGAATATAAAGCTGAAAAAATTATCTATAATTTCAAAACCAAAAAGGGAAAACTATACAATCTGCTGACGGTGGAAGGCGAAGGTTATATTCACGGGCAGGAGGTCATGAAAGATGAAAATGATGTCTTATATGCCCGGCAGGCCAAATACACGACCTGCAATGATGAAGAACATCCTCATTTTTATATTTCAGCCTCAAAAATTAAAATCCTTAAGAAAAATATCATCAGCGGACCCGCATGGCTGGTAATCGAGGATGTCCCATTGCCACTGGGAGTTCCATTTGGTTTTTTCCCAAAAAAAGACAACCGGTCTTCGGGTATTCTTCTGCCGGCTTACGGTGAATCGACCAACAGAGGTTTTTATCTCAGGGGAGGCGGATATTATTTCAGTATCAACGACTATCTTGATCTGGCCTTGCGTGGAGATATTTATTCCAGAGGTAGCTGGCTTATCAACGCCTCATCCAACTATAAAGTCAGGTATAAATTTTCCGGAAATCTGAGTGTTCAGTATGCCAACAACCGCTACGGAGAACCCAATGACCCGGACTTTTCTGTTTCAAAGGATTTTTCGGTAAACTGGTCGCACACGCAGGATCCCAAATGCATGAACAATGCAAGTTTTCGGGCAAATGTCAATGCCGGAAGCAGGAATTCTTTCCGGAACAATTCCACCAATGCAGCCGACATCCTGCAAAATACACTTCGTTCCAGTATAACCTACTCAAAAGCATTCAAAGGGACGCCTTTTTCCTTATCGGCTGGCATTTCGCATAGCCAAAATCTGAATTCCGGAAGCATCAGCATATCAGCTCCCGACTTTAGCTTCAACATGAACAGGATCACACCCTTTAAATCAAAAACAGGTAAAAGAAGATGGTATTCAGACATCGGACTTCGTTATTCGCTGAACTCCAGAAACACACTCAATACAGTTGACACTGCTTTTCTTGATCCGCAATCCTGGCGGAAATGGGAAAACGGCATTCAGCATAGCCTCCCTATTTCAACCAGCTTTAAAATGCTGAAATACTTTACTTTATCTCCTTCGGTTGATTATACAGGCTATACCTATTTCAGGAAAATTGATAAAATTTTTGTCAAAAACTATCAGGGAACAGAAACGGATACCATCCTCGTTTCGGAAGAAAACGGAATTTTTCAGGCACATGATGTAAGTGTCAATGCTAACCTGAGTACCAGAATTTACGGAATGTTCAATATTAACAAATGGAACCTGGTTGCGATGCGGCACCTGATAACGCCTACCGTATCCTTTTCATACCGTCCTGATTTCAGCGACCCCAGATTCGGTTATTATAAAAAAGTAGCTCTCGACTCAACAGGACTGAATTTTGAAACATATTCCGTGTTTAAAACGCCTATCTACGGAACTCCGGGACGATTCAGGCAGGGAAATATCATCTTTAATATTCAGAACAATTTTGAGCTGAAAGTCTTATCAAAACCTGATACTTCAGGAAAACGGACAGCTAAAAAAATAAAACTGCTTGATTATCTTAATTTTAGCGGCAGCTATAATTTCTTTGCCGATTCTTTTCAGATGTCAAACATCCGTTTCAGCGGGAGGACTTCCTTGTTCAAAAATAAGCTCAATCTGCAATTTTCGGGAGATATCGATCCCTATACCCTGACCAGTACTGGTAAACGTATTTCAAAATATGAATGGGATGTGAACAAAAGGATAGGCCGACTGACAAATGCTTATATTTCAGTCAATTCAAGCCTGAATTCCAATCCCCGCAAAGAAAAGGAACATGAGTTTTTTGGATTTTCAGGTCTCCCTTATGAGAGTTATGTGGACTTTGAAATTCCATGGAACCTGAGCTGGAACTATACCTTTTCATTCAATAAACCCGGGCTTGATGCTAAAATAACCCAAACCGTAACGCTTAGCGGAAATATCAACCTGACGCCAAAATGGAAGATCAATGTCAGTACGGGTTATGACCTGTCATCTGGAGAATTGACCTTTACCTCGGTAGATATTTACAGGGATTTACATTGCTGGGAAATGAGCTTTCACTGGATACCATTTGGGTACAGGCAAAGCTATATGTTTAAGATAAATGTGAAGGCAAGTGTGCTGAAAGATCTTAAAATCGATAAAAAGAAAGAATATTTTGATTACCAATAATGATCAGGGCTACTGACATTATTTTTGCATATAATTTGAGTTTTTCCATAAAAACTAAAAAGCAAAAAATGAAAAAAACATTCATTGTTCTTTTATGCTTACTCACCCTAACCAGTTTGAAAGCCATCTCACAGGGGTATGAAATCAAAATTAAATTCACTAACCTGAAAGACACTAACCTGTTTCTCGGACTTCACTACGGAAATAACAAATACATCAAAGACACCACCAGAATTGACAAAAAAGGTGTGGCAGTTTTTAAAGGCAAAACCCCGCTTGCACCTGGAATTTATCTGATTATCACGCCTTCACGTAATTATTTTGAAATACTGGTCAGAGAGCCTTTAATCTACATCGAAGCCGACACCACCGACCTGACCGGTAAAATAAAAGTAATTACCTCGGAAGAAAATAAGCGATTTTATGAGTATCTGGCCTTCATGGAAACACAGTATGAAAATCGGCAAAAACTCATGAAAGATAAAGATAAGGTAAAAGACAACAAGGAAGAATCAGATAAAATTAATGAGCAGCTGAAGCAAATTGATGATACCATTATCGGCTTTCGTAAATATGCCATAAAAACCTATCCCAACCTGTTTTTCGGCAAACTGATGAAAATGATGGAAGAGCCCGAACCACGGGAAAAACTGGAAGGCGAAAGCGATTCAATATATGGTCAATACCTCTATAACTTTTATCAGGAGCACTTTTTTGACAATTTTGATTTCAGTGATTCGGCTATTCTGCGAACACCTATTTATGAAGCCCGCCTCGACAGGTATGTTGATAAAATGGTGATGAAAAATCCTGATTCTGTTAAATGTTCCGTTTCGAGGGTGATAGACAAATCGCTCGCCAACAGGGAAGTCTTCAAATTTACCTGTATCAAGTTTTTTAATAAATATGCCAACGAAATGAACACCTACATGGGAATAGATGCCATCTTTTTCCATCTGGCAAAACGATATTACCTGAGCGGATTGGCTTACTGGTCAGATTCTACACAGATGAAAAAAATAGCCGACAGGGTGTGGAACCTCGAAAACAACCTGATAGGAATGAAAGCCAAGGAGCTGATTTTGGTTGATACCAACAACAATTACAGATCATTATACCAGACCAAAGCCATCTATACCGTTGTCATTTTCTGGGACGTCAGTTGTGGCCATTGCAAGCACGAAATGCCCATTATCCGTGACTTGTATCATAAAATGGGAAAAGACAGCCTGCAAATTTTTGCTATCCATATCGGAGATGACGACAAGGAATGGAAAAAGTACATCAAAGAACAAAATATGGATTTTATTCACGTCCATGATCCGCAATATTATTCCAATTTCAGGCAATACTACGATGTATATAAAAAACCTATCATCTATCTGCTGGATAAAAACAAAGTTATTCAGGCCAAAAACATTCCTGCAGATAAACTGGTTGACCTGATAGCTTTTTTAAACAAAAATCCGGTTCCGGAAAAGAAACGTGGCGACAGTTGCGAGCCTCTGCCAGCACCCAAACCACTCTGGAAATAAGTTGCTGATGAACCCTGTTTTTACCCTTTCTGCAGTGATTTTTTGCAAAAATTTCGTTTCCTTTGCCTGATATTTATTATGCGTCAGGTTTACTATAAGCTATTGGTTAAATACTTTTCAGGGCCTTTTGTGCTCACCTTTTCCCTTTCCATGTTCGTTCTGATGATGCAGTTTTTGTGGAAATATATTGACGATCTTGCCGGGAAAGGTCTTGAACCTCATATCGTTGCAGAATTATTGTTTTATGCCTCTGCTCATCTCGTTCCCATGGCTTTGCCGCTGGCTGTTTTACTGTCATCCATCATGACTTTCGGGAGTCTTGCCGAAAACAACGAGCTGATTGCTTTCAAATCATCAGGCGTTTCCCTCTTAAAACTCCTTTCCCCTTTGATGATATTCATTTTAATTCTGGCCGGTTTTTCCTTTTATTTCATGAACAACGTTTTGCCGCAGGCCAATCTTAAATTCGGGGCTTTGTTCTGGGATATTAAAACCAAAAAACCTGTTTTTGAAATCACCGAAAATGTTTTTTACAATGGCATTGAGGGCTATAGCATACGGGTTGGTAAAAAAGAAAATAATTCCAACAAAGTTTACGACATTCTGATTTATGATCACACTGAAATGTCAGACAATCTGATAGTTATCAGAGCAGAAAGTGGAATAATCCACATGAATGAAAACTCAAGCATTATGACTTTCCAGTTGTTTAACGGTTATCGTTATGAAGAAATAAGAAATACAAGACTGGCTCATATCAACCTGCCTCACGGACGGCTGAAATTCAGGGAATATACCATGAAATTTGATATGTCGTCTTTCAAACTCGACCGCAGCGATATTTCACTTTTTAAAGGCAATTATAAGATGATGACCATGAAAGAGCTGAATCAGGCCATTGATTCGGTAACCCGTGAAATTGGAATTTTGCCTTATTCTACCCGTCAGCAACTGAAGCCTTTCATGTATATTCTGAAAGACAGCAGCCTGACAAAGTACAAACCCAGACCTGTTACTTTAAAAGGGGATTCTGTGCTTAGTTACTTTGATCCTGCACAGCGGAAAGCCATTGCCCTTCGGGCCAATTCGATGTCGAGAACCATTTATCAGATAGTTATCGGACCATCAAACCTGTTCAAGATGTATCACTCTTCTCTGGCAAGTTACAGAATCGAATGGCACAGAAAATTGGTCATTTCCTTTGTTATTATATTACTTTTTATCATTGGCGGGCCAATGGGTTCAATCATCCGGAAGGGCGGACTGGGGATGCCCACTGTGGTTTCTATCCTGATGTTTATTTCGTTCTATATTATTTCAATAATAGGCGAAAAACTGGCAAAAGAATATCTGGTCAGTCCGTTGGCAGGGATGTGGCTTCCTGTTGCCATTTTGCTACCTGTGGCTGTTTTTCTCCTCCACAAAGCCAATACCGACTCACGCCTGTTTAAACTTGAAAACATTCGGTTCAGATTTCTTGAAAAGTTCTTTAGCAGTAAACAAACCTGATTGTTTTATTATAATACATTGACTTACAGAGTTTTACAAATATGTTTCAGGATGCCATGGCCATTGAAAGATGGAGGGGCAATTGCCATGTATCAGCTTAGCAGCGGTCTTCTTCAGCAAAACTGCCGTCTGACCTTGGCTATCCCAATTACAGACAAGCATGATGTGAAAATGGAGGAACTACCCGACAAAATAAGGGCTTCATGCGATATTTATACCACACGGATTAATACCCGGATCACCCTTGCGGGAGCTTTTTTCAATCTTTTTTCATCAAAGCCCTATTATATTTCAAGATACAACAAAAAGAAATTCAAAGATCTGCTTACCCGGATTCTTACTGAAAACCGTTTTGATATCATTATTTTTGAGAGCCTAAAGGTTTCACCTTTCCTGCGACTTGTCAGAAAAATGAGCAATGCCCGCATTTTCTTACGATCTCACAATGTAGAGCATCTGATCTGGAAAAGAATGGCCGGCCACTCCTCGGGATTAAAAAAGCTTTATCTGAAAATACTTTCTTCAAGGCTCGAAAAATATGAGCTGGAAACTATTCCCCAATTTGATGGTTTAATTTCTATTTCTCCTTCCGACCTGACTTTTTTCAGAGCAAGAAACATCAACACTCCGGCTATCAGCATTCCTGCAGGTCTTGATCTGGAAAAATACCCGTTTCAGCCTGAAAAAGCTGAAAAAAACACCATTTTTCACATAGGGGCACTCGACTGGCTGTCGAACCTCGAAGCAGTCAAATGGTTTTTAGAAAAAGTTTGGCCTGAAATATTTGAAAAACTACCTCATTTTCAGTTTTTTATTGCCGGAAGAAATACGCCTGAAGAAATTAAAAAACTCACCATCCCTAATGTTTTTATTCTGGGGGAAGTTGAAAATGCCATTGCCTTTATGCAGTCCAGACAGATAATGATTGTCCCTCTTTTATCGGGCAGTGGACTGAAAATCAAGATAGTGGAAGGAATGGCGCTTGGGAAGATCATTATCTCGACAACTGTCGGAGCTGAAGGAACCGGAGCTGTTCATCAGCGTAATATATTGATTGCCAACACACCGGAAGAATTTGTCAATGTTTTTAAATGGATTTCAGAGCATCCTGAAGAAGCCGGAAAGATTGGTTTTGAGGCCAGGCAACATGCTCTTCAACATTTTGACAATCGTATGCTCATGGGCAAATTAATGCAGTTTTTCACAGAACAGACACCTATTCAGGCTGTTAATAACTTTAGTTGAACAAATTTCAGGAGTTTCAGAAAATTGCATCAAAGCCAAAAAGTTAAATGACTGTCAAAACCACCAAAAAGAGGCAAACAAAACTTAACTGGCTGAAACATTTTGATCCGGATAATGAAAAGTCAAGAGCCGAAGGTATATTCGGATTACCCTGCACGTATGATGAGTCAAAGCTGATTTTAATTCCGGTCCCATGGGATATATCAAGCCCAAACGGAATATTTGCCGCGACACCTGAAAAAATATTCAGCGCCTCAAAAAAGATAAGCCTGCTGACTGAAGAACATGAAGGATTCTGGAAAAAGGGCATTTTCGGGCAGAATATTCCGATAAAATGGAAAGAAACCAGCGAGGAATTTGTAAAAGCAAGACGGAAAATTTCACGACACTTTTATTTTAACGGTATTAAACAAACTGAGCTTTTTCAGGAAATCAGGCGCATCAACCTGACCTGCCGCCTCCTGAACGAATGGATTGAAAACAAAACAGGTCAAGTATTGAATGACGAAAAAATCTGTGGTCTTATCGGTGGAGATTCAGGATATCTGAGCGGTTTTATCCACTCCCTCTCCAAAAAATTTCCTCAGTTTGGCATATTGACCATTGACGCTTATTCGGGTTTTGAAAAACACCATTACGGGCTTGAGTTTTCACAATATTCCAATATGCTTGGGGTGGCTGATAATCCATCGGTTAAAAGAATTGTACTTTTTGGTACACGCAGGTTTAACTACAGTTCATCTGAAGAAATACAAAGTAACTCAAAAAAAATAAGGAAGTACAGCCTTCAAATCCTTGATGAGAATAAAATCAGAGGCATGACATGGAAAATGCTGGTCAATGATGCCCTGAGCGCTCTACCCGAACACATTTTCCTGAATTTCAATTTTCAGTCGATTGATTTTTCTGCAACACCGGAAGGAAGCATCAGGGAACCAGGAGGACTTTCGCTGGCAGAGATGAAAAGCCTGCTGATTGAGATCAGAAACAACTCGAAAAAGCTGATTGGTTTTTCATTAGGGGGGGTAAATGCTGCTCATGATCGGGAGGTGTCATCTGCAGTCTATCTGCTGTATGATATTTGTCAGACTGCATTGGTAACCTCTGAAAAAAAGTAAAGATAAAGTTATGAAAATCAAGATAGTAAACAATTCGCCACATCCGTTACCTGCTTATGAAACCATCCTCTCGGCAGGAATGGACATCCGTGCAAACATTGAGAATAAAATAACTTTACGTCCGATGGAAAGGTATTTGGTTCCTACGGGACTTTTCATAGAACTTCCGGAAGGTTATGAAGCCCAGATCAGGCCGCGCAGCGGATTGGCATGGAAATACGGAATCACAGTTTTAAACACTCCCGGCACTATAGATGCTGACTACCGGGGTGAAATTCAGGTTATTCTGATCAATCTGTCTAAAGATGACTTTATTCTTGAAAACGGAATGCGTATTGCCCAGATGATTATTTCGAGGCATGAAAAAATCAATTGGGAACTTACTGATAAACTGTCAGATACGACAAGAGGAGCAGGTGGATACGGTCATACGGGCATTAAATAGGATAGTGGCTTATCTTTGTTCGTGCTTTATATCACTTAAAATTTACGAAAAATGAAGATTATTATACCCATGGCCGGATTGGGGAAACGAATGCGTCCCCACACCCTGACAACTCCCAAACCACTGCTTGATATTGCAGGTAAGTCCATTGTGAGCAGGCTGATAACCGATATTTCAGAAATGCTTAATGAACCTATTGAAGAGGTCGCTTACATCATTGGTGACTTTGGTAAACAGGTCGAGGAAGATTTGTACAAACTGTCGGAAGAACTGAATCTTAAGGCAAAAATTTATTATCAGTATGAAGCACTTGGGACTGCTCACGCTCTGTATATGGCAAAAGATTCACTTAGCGGCAATGTCCTTGTAGCTTATGCCGACACCCTGTTTTATACCACTTTCAAAGCCGATATCAGCGAAGATGCCTGTATTTGGGTAAAAAAAATTGATAATCCTTCACAATTCGGAGTCGTTGAGCTTGATCATCAGGGCTATATCACCCGATTTGTCGAAAAGCCGAAAGAATTTGTTTCAGATCTGGCTATCATTGGGATTTATTACTTTAAAGATGCCAGCGCTTTGCTCAGAGAGATTGAATTTCTGCTTGAAAACAATATCACAGGTAATGGAGAATATCAATTGACCGATGCACTTGAAAGATTGATGAACAAAGGGATGAAAATAAAAGCAGCAGAAGTCCAGGGGTGGTTCGACTGCGGAAATAAAAATGCTGTCCTGCAAACCCATCAGGAGATTTTTAAACTCGGTAAGTTTCAGAAAACCAATCTTTTGCCTGAGAATATCACCGGCTCGGTTATCCATCAGCCTTGTTATATTGCAGAAGATGTTAAAATAATCGATTCAGAAATCGGCCCTTATGTTTCAATCGGAAACGGAACAATTGTTGAAAATGCTAAGATTGAAAACAGTATTATTTATTCACATGCAAGTATTCAAAATGCTACCTTACGCAATTCAATGATTGGCTCTTACGTTAAATACCACAACATGAAAGACAGAGAAGTTAGTCTTGGAGATTATTCCGAAATCCTATGAGGGCATATAAAAACATATTGATTGTCAGCTTTTTAATTATAATTTTGTTTTCTTCCTGCAAGGTTCAGAAAACCCCCGGAGAGTCTCTTCCATACATCCCATGGAACCCTGGCGGAAATGAAGAGACAAAAAATACCGAATTTTATGAATCTTTAATGGATGGTCTAAAGGAGGAGTTGATCAATTATAACTTTGAAGCTGCGCTGCATTATTATGAAAACTGTCTGAGACTCAGGCCTGATGATCCGACTGTTCTTTACAAACTTGGGCAGATTTATTTTAAGGCAGGACGCATCAGTGAATCCGTTGCTTCACTTAAAAAAGCTTTTGAAATTGATCCTTCAAACTATTGGATTGGCCATGCTTTGGCTGATATTTACCAGCAAAACAATGACTTTGAAAATGCAGAGCTTGTCTTTGAAAAAATGGTTAAAATTTTTCCTGACAATATTTCATTGAAAAAAGACCTTGCCTTTGCTTACTACAACTCCGGCAAACTGATGAAATCTGTCAAAGTACTTGATGATATCGAAAAAATCGTTGGTATTACGGAAGAAATTACGGAACAGAAAAAGGTCATTTACCTCAATTTAAAGAAATTTGACAAAGCCGTTGAAGAACTTCAGAAACTGATAAACGCTAATCCGGAAAATACGGATTATATCCGTAAACTCATCGACCTTTACGTGGCTTACAATAAAGATGACAAGGTTTTTGACCTTTATCAGCGAATTATTGAAATTAACCCCAACGATCCGACTGCTCAGCTGATTGTAGCCGACTATTACCTGCGGTGGAACAGGAGAGACGAAGGCCTTAAACTGGCAGAAAAAGCACTTGGAAATCCTTACCTTGACCTTCAATCAAAGGTTACTTTTCTTATGCTGAATTTTCTTAACAAGGGAATTAAAGAAGATAACAGGGATATTATTTTGAAATTCAGTGATTTATTGGTTGCCACCCATCCTTCCGACAGCCGAGTGTATTCTTTCCGCGGAGACGTCAAAACCGCCCTGAAAATGGAAAACGAAGCCCTTGACGATTATATCAGAGCTCTTCAGGATGAGAAAAACATTGCCGTTTTGTGGAATACTGTCATTGTCGGACTAATTAAAAGAGGAAATTATACAGATGCTTTAGCTTACAGTCAGGAAGCACTCGAACATTTTCCCCTCAATCCTGAACTTTACCTTTATGCGGGTATGTGTCATCTGAGGCTGAAAGAATTTGCAAAAGCTGCTGAAATACTCGAAAGCGGACTTATCTATGTGAAAAACAATGATTTGCTTGCCTATCAGTTTTATGCCAATCTGGGTGAAGCCTTTAACGGTACCAAGGATTACGAAAAATCAGACAATTATTTTGACAAAGCCTTAAAAATTGACAATCAAGACCTTTCCTTATTAAATAACTATGCATATTATCTTTCACTTCGCAGAGAAAAACTGGATAAGGCAGCTGAAATGTCTCTAAAGACGCTTGAAAAAGAGCCTCAGAATCCGGCCTATCTCGATACGTACGGATGGATACTTTTCCTTCAGAACGACCTGAACAATGCAAAAATTTATATTGAAAAGGCACTTGAAAAGAAAAGCTGGGATGCTGAGATTCTTGAACATTACGGAGATGTTTTATATAAACTGGGAGATACGGAAAATGCCTTAAAATATTGGCTCAGAGCAAAGGAAAAAGGTTCGCTGTCGGAACAGTTGGATAAAAAAATTGCCGGTAAAAAATATTATGAATAAACTACTGATTATACTTATCGGCAGTATTGTTTTAACTTCCTGCCAGCTTCAGAAAAAAAGTATTGTTTCAAAATATACGGGAGACAGCAGAAAAGTAATGAACGAACTGATTAAAAACAACATTGATTTTGAATATTTTCACGATAAAGTCAGAATGCAGCTGAAGACATCTTCGTTTAACCAGAGTTTTACCGTTGATTTGATGATGAAAAAAGACAGCATCATCTGGGGTTCGGCATCTGCCCTGTTCGGGATTGAAGTAGGCAGGTTTTTCCTGACAAATTCAGAGCTGACCATCATTGACAAGATGAGCCGGAAATACTATACCTTCAACAGTTCCTATCTTCAAACGCTGCTTCCCTTCCCTGAAATCAATATTTCCATGTTGCAGGACCTTTTGCTGCGAAACCTGATTCTGCTTGGAAAAGAGCCTTATCAAATGAACGCTGATACCTCAACCCTGCATTTTTTTACTACATGGAACAATGTCCGCCATCAGTTTACCGTGCTTCCCGGTATTTATGAAATTACTGAGCATCAGCTCTTTAATGAAAGCGGAAAACTGATCGGAAAAGCTCAATACAGCGGAAATATCACGGGTAAAAATTTTAAAATCCCCAAAAAAATTGAGTTTTGGGTATATCTTCCTGAAAACAATTACGCAAGAATAAGTTTCTTTGAACCAAAATTTGAAAAGAAGCTGATTTTTGACACAAATATTCCCGATGGTTATTTTAAAGCCAATTAACATATTAATTCTCACACTGGTTTTTACCCAGATTACCTTTTCACAGACACGGGAAGAGCTGGAAAGGAAACGCAAACAAAAGGAAGAAGAAATCAGGCTGACAAAAAAACTGCTGCAGGAAACGGAAGCAAAACAAAAACAATCGGTTGAATACCTCCAGGTCTTAAACAATCAGATAAGCATCAGGGAAAACATTATCCTGAGTCTTAAACAGGAGATAAAATACCTCAATGAAGAAATAGCTGATGCCAGCCAGGTGGTCAGCAGTCTTCAGAAAGATTTGGCCAATCTGAAAAAAGAATATGCCAGCATGGTTCGTTTTGCCTTTAAAACAAGAAATTCATACAACAAGCTGGGATTTATTCTATCGGCCAAAACCTTTAACCAGAGCTACAAACGAATGAAACTGCTTCAACACTATTCGGAATACCGGAAAAAACAAATGAAGCTGATCGTTGAAACCGAGCAATCAGTAAAACAGAAAATAGCAGAATTACAGGCCAAGATGACTGAAAAAAACGTACTGGCCATACAGCAGGATACGGAAAAGCAAAACCTTGAAAAAGACAAAATAAGCCAGAATCAGACGTTGGAAAATCTGAAGAAAAAAGAGTCTCAACTTAGGAAAGACCTTGCTCAGCAGGAAAAGATGAAGGCAGAACTTAACCGTCAGATTGAAGAACTAATCCGCAGGGAAATCAATAAATCAACAACGAAAACAGCCGGGACAACCAAATTTGAAATGACACCGGAAGCCAAAAAACTATCGGCAGATTTTGCAGGAAATAAAGGCAAACTGCCGTGGCCTGTCGAAAAGGGTGTTATTTCGGAATATTACGGCACCCATGAACATCCGGTATTGAAAGGCGTTGAAATTGTGAGCAATGGTATTAAAATTATGACTGATAGGGACGGAGAAGTCAGGGCTATATTTAGTGGTACGGTTACCAATGTATTGACGATTCCCGGAGCAGGCAAATCCATTTTAATCAACCATGGGGAATTCTACACGGTTTATTCCAATCTCGAAGAAGTGTATGTCAGGTCGGGGCAAAAAGTAACGACAAAACAAAAACTTGGAAAAATCCGGTTTGACCAGAAAAGCGGAAAAACTGAAATGGAACTTCAGATCTGGAAAATGACAACCAAGCAGGATCCGCTGCTGTGGTTAATGAAAGCATAGTTAGTGAACATGAATGAAATACAGATGAAAAAATATGTTTTTAGAATGTTATTGATGACTGTTGCATTGCTTTCGCTGTCACAATGCCTGATAGCCCAGCAGTACAATCAAAGATTGACCAATAACAAGACGAATGAGGAAATACTGATAGGCCTTTGTACCAGAAATGCTTTCCTTGAACAACCATTTGAAAACTGGTTCACACAGGAGTATAACCTTTATAGAAACCTCATGGATAAAAGCATTTGTGATAGCCTGAAGCCGCTGATGAAAAACATCAGAATCACCATTGTTCTGGGTACATGGTGCAGTGATAGCCGCCAGCAAGTGCCCGATTTTTTTACCATTGCCGACTACCTGAATATGCCTGATTCTGTGATAACCATTATCTGCGTTGACCGCGACAAACAGGCTGTTGCCTTTTCCATAGAGGATAAGAAAATTGAACTTGTCCCCACTTTTATCATTTACAGGCAGGGGGCTGAAATCGGAAGAATCATTGAAACACCATCGAAATCGCTTGAAAAAGACTTGTTGGCCATCCTGAAAACAAAATGAACGGTTTGAATGATGGATAAAAAAGAAGAAAAACTGAAAATAATTGAAGGAGTTGAACAACCTTCATCCATCAACACGAGGATACTGAGAGGAATAAAAAAAAGCACCGGCAGGCTTTTAACAGCAGAAGAATATTTTCAGGGGATAAAAAGCGGGAATCGTACACTGCTGGCAAAAGCCATCACTCTTATAGAAAGCAACCGTCCTGAACATCAGGAGATTGCCTCACAGATCATTGAAAGATGCCTGCCTTTAAGCGGGAAGTCAAAAAGAATAGGAGTTACAGGCGTACCCGGAGTAGGGAAAAGTACTTTTATAGAATCACTCGGCAGCAGTCTGGTGGATCAGGGAATGAATGTGGCCGTTCTTGCCGTTGACCCCAGCAGCAACCGGAGTAAAGGAAGTATTTTGGGAGACAAGACCCGGATGCCAGTACTTTCAGCACATCCCAATGCCTTTGTACGTCCATCTCCCTCTTCAGGAACGCTTGGCGGTGTGGCCCGAAAATCAAGGGAAACCATGATCGCCTGCGAGGCAGCCGGCTATGAAGTCATTTTTATCGAAACTGTTGGGGTCGGTCAATCTGAAACTACTGTTCACAGCATGGTTGATATGTTCCTGTTGCTGATGCTTCCGGGTGCAGGGGATGAACTGCAGGGAATAAAAAGAGGAATTATGGAACTGGCTGACATGATTATCCTGAATAAAGTTGATGAATCTTCGGAAATCATTATAAACCGTGCAAAAACTGACTATACCAATGCACTTCACCTGCTGCCTCCTTCTGATTCCGGATGGATTCCACTGGTCTGCCAGTGTTCTTCCGTTACAGGCAAGGGTATCGAACTGGTTTGGGAAAAAATTTCTGAATACTTCAGCTTTATCACAGGAAACGGATATTTTGACAAAAACAGGGAGCAACAAGCTTCCTTCTGGTTTTTGGAAACTTTAAATGACGAAATAAAAAAAATGCTTTATTCTTCACCTGAAATGAAGAAAATCATTCAGGAATATCATAAAAAGGTAAGTGTCAACAAAATAAGCCCTTTCGAAGCTGCTCAGACAGTATTGAAGTTTTTCAGGGAAAAAATATATCATGAATAGCAGGTTGATTAAACAGCTTTTTTCAGGCAATGAGATTTTAAAAGGTGGGGTGATTTCCCTGTTTTTCAAGTTTTCCGGAATTTTTATCGGTTATATTTTTTTTATTATCATTTCACGCTGGTATGGTTCTGGTGTTTTGGGTATTTTTTCGGTTTGTTCAACCCTGCTGATGATGGCAGGTATTATGGGAAGATGGGGGATTGATACGCTGATAATCAAATATTTATCAGAAGACAATTTGCAGGGAAATGTCAACCAGCTCAGGTACGATTATTTTAAAGGCCTCCGGATAGTTGTTTTCTTCAGCTTGCTGATCTCTCTTCTGATATTGATTTTCAACAAACCCATTGGCCTGTTGTTTTTTAAGAACAAGGCAGAAAGCTTACTTATTTTTATTACTGCACTGACCATCATCCCTGCATCCATCATGGGATATACCGCGGAAAGTTTCAGGGGATTAAAAAAGATAATTCCTTATTCTCTCTTTCAGAATGCTTCTATTTATGTGGTGATGCTGATAATACTTTTTTTCATCCGTCAAAGGGGAAATTATAATAACTATGTAGTTCATGCCCTGTTTTTCAGCATTTTATTCCTGTCTGTTTGCTGTCTCATATATTTTATCGTGCTGCTTCCAAAAAGTTTAAATCATACTCCGGCTGAGAAAAGAAAAATATATGAGATTTTAAAAGTATCTACCCCTATGATGCTGGGCAATTCTCTTTATCTTATCATGAACTGGACTGATATTCTGATGATTGGAGCCATGCTGACAAAAAGTGATGTAGGTATTTATAATTCGGCTGTGAAAACAGCTGCTTTGGGATCGGTGGCACTTGCAGCCATGAATACAATAGGTGCTCCGAAATTTGCTGAAAGTTTTAAAAAACAAGGCTCTGAAGGGCTGAAATATATTGCCAGGCAAACTGCCCTATATAGTTTAATGATTTCTTTGCCCATATTTTTGCTCATTTTTGCTTTCCCGGGTTTTGTGCTATCTTTTTTTGGCGATGAATTCAAATCAGCTATCCCGACTTTAATCATTCTGGCAAGCGGACAACTCTTTAACACTTTTGCGGGTTCCACCATGTATATCCTGAACATGACAGGCAGGGAGAAGGCAGGAAGAAATATTTTATTTGCCGGAACCATCATCAACATTGCATTGAATCTGATTTTGATACCCGTGATGGGTATTTCGGGTGCTGCAGTGGCTACTGCCTGCAGTACTGTTTTATGGAATATTCTGGCTGTTGTGTACATAAAAAGGCATTTTGGCTTCTACACTTTTCCCAAATTCTTTTAACAACTGCATCTTGAATGATACCTCACATACGGAAGAAAAAAAGAACTTTATCGATGGATTATGGCTGGCCGGGGTGGTGGTAGCCCTGATGTGGATTGTTAAGCTGGCAGAGGTAAATTTTGATTATGATTTTTCTTCCTTTGGCATCAGGCCGGGAAAATCATCAGGACTAAAGGGAATATTTCTCTCTGTTTTTCTGCATAAGGATTTTTTACACCTTTTCAATAATTCATTGCCCTTGTTTGTGGCCATCGTTTCATTAAAATACTTTTATACCCGTAATTCATTAAAAATCCTGATTTTGCTTTGGCTTTTATCAGGATTTATCACCTGGTTAATCGGCAGCGAAGGAATTCATATCGGAGCCAGCGGCTGGGTTTATGCATGTTTGTCTTTTTTGTTTTTTGGCTCTTTATTTTCACGAAATAATAATTTTCTTGCATTTTCACTGGTTCTTGTTTTTCTCTATGGTGCCATGATCTGGGGAATTATTCC
>JAAYUY010000102.1 GCA_012517435.1 Sphingobacteriales bacterium
TAAGGAAGTGCAACGCCTGAAAACGCAACTTGACCAATATACCGACCTGAACGAAGAACAAAAAGCAAAAATTGAAGAACTGATGCCGGAGGAACAGCTGCGTTCTTTCCGCAGTTCGTATCTGGAAATTGCCAGACAGCTCAAGGAAATCCAGCAAAAGGAAGGCGACAATGCCCCCGAAAATATTCAGCAGCTCGATTTTGAATTTGTGCTCTTTGCTTCTGCATTGGTGGATTATGACTACATCATGAACCTGATTGCCAAATACACCCAGCAGCAACCCAAAAAACAAAAGATGACCCGTGAACAACTTATTGGCGTGCTGAGCAGCAGCGCCAACCTCATGGAAGAACGGGACGACATTACTGATTACATCAATACTTTGGAAGTTGGCAAACCACTCAACGAGCAACAAATAAAAGATGATTACCAGAAATTTAAAGAGGAAAAAATTGCCAAAAAATTATCGGAAATTGCACAAAAACATGGCTTATCGACATTGGCACTGCAGCAATTTACCGACAATATCATTAGCCGAATGATTTTTGATGCCGAAAAATTGAGCGAACTTTTTGAAGCCCTTGACCTGGGCTGGAAAGAACGCACTAAACGAGAACTGGCTCTGATGCAGGAGCTCATTCCTGTTTTAAAAAAGAAAGCCGAAGGACGGGAAATATCAGGACTGAAAGCGTATGAGTAATAATTCAAAATGAAGGCAACATGACTGAAAGCGAGAAAGCAGATAAAAAATCACTTAGACTCTTTCTGAATGCTAACCCTGATTGGCGGGCATTGGCACAAGACTGCGTTTGCTTTGCCAACGCCAAAGGTGGTAAGATTCTTATAGGCGTTGAAGACCATGCCGAAACTCCTCCGTACGGTCAAAAAATTCCGTCTAAACTTACTGAACAAATTCGCAAACGCATCGGAGAACTTACCATAAACGTGGGCATAAATGTAGAACTGAGAACAGCCGAAAATAAAGCGGAGTATATTGAAATAACCATACTTCCTTCTGCCTCTACGATTGCCTCAACAACCGATGGTCAGTATTACATCCGCATTGCCGACCATTGCAAACCTGTTTTACCCGATGACCTCACACGTCTTTTTACCGATAAACCTGCCTTTCAGTGGGAAACCAAAGTGGTTGGCAAAAACTATTGGAACACCTGCGACAAAAATAAACTCACCCGATTTTTAAACGATATTCAACAATCGCAAAGGGTGTCTGATTTTGTAAAACAAAAATCAGAAGAAGAACTTTTAAATCACTATCAATTTATTGATTTCGATGGAAATCTCACCAATTTAGGTATTCTGTGGATTGGTACACAGCAACAACGGGCCCGCCTGCTTTATGCTCCTGTGGTTCAATTTATTAAGTATAATGAACGGGACGAAAAGGTTCGCAAAGAAGTGTGGGACGATTTTTCGCTCAATCCCAAAGAACTCATTGAAGCTATCTGGAACACTTTACCCGAGTGGAAAGAAGGCATTGAAATTTCGGAAGGCATTCTGGGAAGACGCATCATTTATCACTACAACGAAAATGTAGTAAGAGAACTGCTTGCCAATGCTTTGGTACACCGCCCATACTCAACACGGGGTGATATTTTCATTAACCTGTTTCCCGACAGGCTCGAAGTTCATAACCCGGGGCTCCTTCCATTGGGTGTTACACCACAAAATATTTTGCATCAATCGGTAAAACGAAACGAGCATCTCTCAAAAGTGTTTTATGACCTGGGACTAATGGAACGCGAAGGCAGCGGTTACGATAAAATCTACGAAATTCAGGTTTCAGAAGCAAAACCCCTGCCCGAAGTTGAAGAAGGCAACGACCGTGTTACTGTTACATTGTACAATCAAATCAAACGACCTGATATTATTAACCTTATTGAAAATCTTAAAAAACAATTCCACCTTACCCAAAAAGAAATTATCTGCATGGGTATTATTGCTCAATACCAATCCATTTTGGCTACCGAATTCTCCCGGCTGATACAATCGCAGAATGACAAACAAATTAAAAACTGGCTTGGCAGTTTATTGGATTATCAAATCATCAAAACCAAAGGCAGAACCAAAGGCACCGAGTATTTTGTGAATCCTAAAATCTTGAAAGGAACGCCTTTAGCCATTACAAAACTTAATAAAATTGAGATACATCGCTTAAAAGAACTCATCTTAACCGATTTACACGATTTTGGTAGAAGTAAGTTAAATGAAATACATGAACGAATTGGTAAAGAAATACCTGAAAGAAAAATCAGAAAAGCAATAAATGAATTAATTGCTGAAAATAAAATTACGACTCAAGGCAGCAGAAAATTCAGAACGTATTCACTTAATTCATCATTAAACAAAAATGAAGGGAAATAATGCTTCGTTAATTAAACAATTTTGTTCAATAAAATTACATTTTATTGATTATCAATCTGTTTTATTTGACAAAACAGGGGGAAATAATCAGCCGTTTTTTTTGATTTTGTCAAACAAAAATAAACAACATGCTGATATTCAGACACTTTTATTTGACAAAACCCGGGGAAATCCTGAGCTGTTTTTTACAATTTTGAAAAATAAAACCATAAAAGCAGGCATAATCAATCCGTATAACGCATGAACGATTATAATTCCAGCAAAAAAACCGATAAACCTGCCCTTATCCCCCGCCTCCGTTTCCCAGAATTCCAAAATAGTGGAGAGTGGGAAGTAGAAGAGGTAGGGAACATATTTGAAGTAACAAGAGGTTACGTCCTTCCAATGAATTTAGTCAGTGATGAACAAAGTGAAAGCAATCCCTTTCCTGTATATTCATCTCAAACAAAGAATAACGGACTAGCTGGATACTACAAAGATTTTTTGTATGAAGACGCGATAACTTGGACTACAGATGGAGCTAATGCCGGAGATGTGAATTTTCGAAAGGGTAAGTTTTACTGCACAAATGTTTGTGGCGTATTAATAAATAAAAATGGGTATTCAAATCACTGTGTTGCTGCAATTATAAATTCTGTGGCTAAAAAGTACGTTTCTTACGTAGGAAACCCCAAACTTATGAATGGTGTGATGAGCAAAATAAAAATCCCCCTTCCCTCCCTTCCCGAGCAACAAAAAATCGCCTCCTGTCTTTCGTCATTAGATGAAGTCATTGCAGGCGAGCGGCAAAAGCTGGAACTGCTCAAAGCACACAAAAAGGGCTTACTGCAAAACCTATTCCCCCGGGAAGGCGAAACCGTGCCCAAATTCCGCTTCCCCGAGTTTAAGGATAGTGGGGAGTGGGTGGAGAAACGACTGGGAGAGATTGGTGAACCATTAATGTGTAAGAGAATATTCAAAAGTGAAACAACTCCAAGTCCAATTAATGGCGTACCATTTTACAAAATTGGAACATTTGGTGGTATAGCAGATTCTTATATTTCAAAAGAAATGTTTGAGGAGTATAAAAGCAAGTATTCTTATCCTAATATTGGGGACATTTTGATTTCTGCTTCTGGAACAATTGGACGATTAGTTATTTATGATGGTTCGCCTGCCTATTTTCAAGATTCAAATATTATCTGGTTAGGTCATAATGAAGACGTTGTCTTAAATCCTTTCTTATTTTACTGCTATTCAAATTTGAGATGGCAAACATCCGATGGCGGAGTTATTAGCAGATTATACAACTCAGATTTCAAAAGAATGAAAATTAAATTTCCTGAGGTCAAAGCCGAACAACAAAAAATCGCCTCCTGCCTTTCGTCCTTAGATGATGTAATTCAGGCGCAGGAGCAAAAAATAGAACTGTTAGAACAGCACAAAAAAGGATTGTTGCAGGGGTTGTTTCCTAATGTAAATGATGGTGATAATGGATAAATTTCAAAACAAATACCGCATAAATGAGAAAAAAATAAAGATATGACAGCAAACAACCACTCAGATTTAGGCAAAACCCTCTGGAAAATCGCAGACGACCTGCGGGGTTCCATGAACGCAGACGATTTCCGCGATTACATGCTTTCGTTTTTGTTTCTGCGCTACCTGAGCGATAACTACGAAGAAGCAGCCAGGAAAGAACTCGGAAAAGATTACCCATCTCTGAACGGAAACGGGGGCAAAACCCCATTGTCCATTTGGTATGAACAAAATCCAGATGATGTGGCTGAATTTGAAAAACAGATGCGGAGAAAGATACACTATGTCATTGAACCCCAATACCTGTGGAACAATATTGCATACCTGGCTAAAACCCAGAGCAAAGATTTGCTTAAGACCTTACAGCATGGATTCAAATATATTGAAAACCAATCGTTCGAAAGCACCTTTCAGGGTTTGTTTTCCGAAATCAATCTGGATTCTGACAAACTCGGAAAAAATTATGAAGAACGCAACAAAAAACTCTGTACCATTATTCAGAAAATTGCCGAGGGCATCAACCAGTTTTCCACCGATAAGGATATTTTAGGCGATGCCTACGAATATCTCATTGGTCAGTTTGCGGCAGGTTCGGGCAAAAAAGCGGGTGAATTTTACACCCCGCAACGCATTTCCGATATTCTTTCCGAAATTGTTATTCTCGACAGCCAAAACCCTGCTCAGGGCAAAAAGAAAAAAATTGAACGGGTTTTAGACTTTGCCTGCGGTTCAGGTTCGTTGCTCCTGAACATTCGCAGAAAAATAATCGAAGCAAATGGGACCATTGGTAAACTTTACGGACAGGAGAAAAACATCACTACTTACAACCTTGCACGGATGAATATGTTGCTTCATGGAGTGAAAGACACCGAATTTGAAATCCACCACGGAGATACTTTGCTTAATGAATGGAGTATTTTAAACGAAATGAATCCTGCCAGAAAGCTGGAATTTGATGCCGTAGTAGCTAATCCTCCTTTTAGTTACCGTTGGGAGCCCCCGGAAGAAATGGCGCAGGATTTCCGTTTCAAGAGTTACGGTCTTGCGCCCAGATCGGCAGCCGATTTTGCCTTTCTGCTGCATGGTTTTCATTTTCTTGGCAAAGAGGGAACCATGGCGATTATCTTGCCGCACGGTGTATTGTTCAGAGGCGGAGCAGAGGAGCGTATCAGAAATAAATTATTGAAGGATGGAAACATTGATACGGTTATCGGGCTACCTGCAAACCTGTTTTTCTCTACAGGTATTCCCGTTTGTATATTGGTCTTAAAGAAATGCAAAAAATTTGACGATGTTTTGTTCATCAATGCAGCCGAACATTACGAAAAAGGCAAACGACAAAACACGCTGCTGCCCGAACACATCAAAAAGATAGTTGACACCTATCGGGAACGAAAAGAAGAAGTCCGTTACTCCCGCAGAGTATCGATGGCAGAAATTGAAAAAAACGACTTCAACTTAAATATTTCACGCTATGTAAGCACAACTGTTGAAGAAGAAATCATTGACCTGAACGAAGTAAACAAAAAACTCATTGAACTTGACAAAGACATAACGCAAGCAAAGGAAACACATAATCAATTTTTAAGGGAGTTGGGACTTCCACCAATTTCCTGATTTGCTATCCAATCATA
>JAAYUY010000103.1 GCA_012517435.1 Sphingobacteriales bacterium
TAAGATGAACACCCTGCACCTTTTCCTTTCCTCGGATCATTCATCCCACCATAAATCTTATCATAGCCAAGCAACTGAAATGAATCGATAAAATGATGCAAATGAACCACTGCTGAATCATTTATCAAAAACCTGATAAAGGCAATTCTGCCATCCTCCGACCTTTTATTGATTTCCCGCTTGATTTCTTCAGGATTTTCGTGCCCTCCTGCATATCTTTTAAATAAAACCGCCATCCCTTTCTTTTTCACCACAACATCTTCAAAACATTCATCGTCAACGGATGTGATGGAAGTATAAAGTGAATCGCCATGGTCAATAATCTCAACGAACACATGGCCGATCTCACGCCTCGGATATTGTCTGGGCTTTTTGGCCATATAATTTTTCCCAAGAGAAGTAAGCAGGTGATGCGGAGATTTCCAGTTAAGCGGCTTGGGTGGGGGTATGGTGTATATGGTCAGTGATTGTCCGAACAATACTGTTAAGAGAAAAAAATTCAGAATGAATGTTATGATAGCTTTTAACATTGAAAGTGGCTCCATTAATTACTGATTATCATATCTTTCCGTTTCCTCATGTTTAAATACCAGTTCCACTCCTGCTTGTCTGAACATTTCTTCGGATTCAGCTCCTGCATGGTATTTTTTTTCACAAACCACCCTTTTAATCCCGCAATTGATGATCAGCATGGCGCAGGTGCGGCAAGGAGTCATTTTACAATACAATGTTGCTCCGTGAATGGAGATGCCGAGTTTTGCTGCCTGGGTGATGGCATTTTGTTCTGCATGCACCGTCCTGACACAATGCTGCGATACGCTGCCATCTTCATGAATAATTTTTTTTATCTGATGCCCGACATCATCGCAATGAGGCAGACCTGTCGGTGCTCCCACATAACCGGTAACGAGTATTTGTTTGTCGCGGGCAATAACACACCCGCTACGGCCACGGTCGCAGGTGGCACGGGTGGCTACGGTACGGGCAATTTCAAGAAAATAATCATCCCACGATGGACGAACATGCTTTTCTTCAGTCATTTTTGTCAAGTATTTTTTGAAGTATTAATTCCAGTTTATTTTCAAGCTCATTAATTGTTCCATTGTTGCTGAGTAAAAAATCTGCCTGCGAAATGCAATAGGAAATGTTTTGTTTGTTGGGGTCTTTTGAATTCATTTCCCGCTCTTCATTTTCAAGAAACTCCTCAAAACTGATGTTATCTGTTTCATTCATCCGCTGGCGTATGCGCTGATACCTTATTTCAGGATCGGCTGTAACAGCAAACAGAAAAAAGGATGGTTTCTGACGAAGCATTTCAACTTCTCCCTGTGTTCTGATACTTTCGATAATGCAGTTTTCTCCGCTTTGAGCCGCCTGCTCGTACAATTGTTCAATGATATAGGAAGGCGAATGTTTTGCTCTTAAATCATTGGCCACTTCCACCATGCTGTCGCGGTTAAGCGGCAATCCCCTTCTGGCAATCTCTTCCTTAAGATATTCCCTGACAGAGTAATGCCTGAAATGATAATGCTTCACCAGATAGTCAACAATAGTTCCTTTCCCTGCTCCTATTGTCCCTGTAATGCCTAAAATAATCATTGATTGATTTATACCTTGCTGTTTTGTGGCGGCAAATTTATTAAAGTTATTTTTCCGGATACAGCTATGTGAATAAATATCAACAGTGGACAATCTCACTTCTATTTACTTTGCACTCAAAATGAATATAATTTTATGGTTAAAAATGTCGGAATTATTTTTGGCGGCAAGTCCACAGAGCATGAAATATCCATCATTTCAGCAGGTAATGTTTTTAAAAATCTGGACAGGCAAAAATATTGTCCGGTATTGATTTACATTGATAAAAACGGTCAATGGTTTTTGGCAAATGAGGACACATTGCAATCGGGTAAACCGGCAACCTCAGATTTAAAAAAGCTCGTACTTCGCATGGATGGAAAAGGATTGGCTATTATTAACGGTAATCACCAAAATCTTGATCTGGCTGCAGTTTTTCCTGTTTTACATGGCCCGAACGGAGAAGACGGCAGTGTTCAGGGATTGTTTGAAACAGCCGGAATACCTTATGTCGGTCCCGGAATAGCCGGTAGTGCCAATGCCATGGATAAGGAAATCAGTAAAAAACTCTTCCGTCAATCGGGGCTGGATGTAGCGAATTATGTCTGTCTGCTCCGGCATGAAAATTTCATCCTGAAAGAAATCATTGATTATCTGGGTCTTCCGCTTGTCGTCAAACCTTCCAGAGCTGGCTCATCTGTTGGTATCAGTAAAGCTAAAGATGAAAATGAACTCGAAAAAGCCATTAATCTGGCCTTTGAATATGACAATAAAATTCTGGTTGAAGAATACATCAAGGGACGCGAAATTGAAGTTGCTGTATTAGGCAATGAAGAGCCTGTTGCATCTGTGGCCGGAGAAATAATTACGGAATTTTATGACTACAGAGAAAAATACTCCAAGGAAAGCAAAACTAAGCTGGAAGCCCCCGCTCGCCTTGACGATAAAACCATGGAAAAAGTGAAAAATATTGCCATTCGGGCATTCCGTGCATTGGACTGTGAAGGTATGAGCCGTGTCGATTTTTTCCTGACCCCCGACAGGTTGCTGGTGAATGAAATCAACACCATCCCGGGATTTACAAATATCTCCATGTACCCTCGCCTGTTTGAATTAAGTGGCATTCCACAGAAAGAACTTATTTCAAAACTGATTGAACTGGCCATCAGCCGTTATGAAACAAAAAACAGACTCAAAACCTTTTATGAAGATGCTATTGACTTGTAACTCACTGTTCATTAAAGCCTTATCAGTAAATCATTTTTCCTTTCAGAATCCCTTTCTCTGTTTTCTCAATTGAAACATTTCTGAAGATATTGGTTTCATCAGTGTTTGCGTAAAATTCTACCGGGACAAAATGTTCTCCATATCCTTTGGCAACTTTACCCCTGACCATCTTTTCGACAAGCACACGCTGAGTTTTTCCTCTAAATGATCTGTAATATTTTTCTTTATTCTCTTCTGCCAGTTTTCTGACAATCTTGCTTCTTTCCGTCTTTACCTTTTCAGGAATCTGATTTTCCATTCTGGCTGCCCTTGTGCCTTCCCTGACTGAATATTTAAAGGTATGTATGTGGCTGAATCCCACTTCTTTTATAACACGGATACTTTGTTCAAAATCTTCTTCGCTTTCACCCGGGAAACCCACCATCATATCGGTAGTAAAATTAAAGTCAGGTATGCGTTTTCTGATTTTATCAATCACGTCAAGATATTCCTTCAGGGAATACATTCTCCTCATTTGCAACAATATACGATCGCTTCCGCTTTGAAGGCAAAGATGCAGGTGAGGACAAAGTTTCGGATGACGCAGCAAGTCATAAAAATAATCACCATAGCCGTCAGGCTCAATTGAAGAAATCCTGACCCTGAAATCTCCGGGTATTTCAAGAATCTTTTCGGTCAGTTTTTCAAAATTCACACCCTCTGCCTCATAACGGCCAATATTCACCCCTGTCAATACAATTTCCTTGAAGCCAAAATCAAGCACTTTCCGGATGTTTTCAAGCACATCCCTGACAGGACGGCTGACTGCCCTCCCCCTGACTTTGGGGACAATGCAAAAGGTACAGAAGTTATCACATCCATCCTGGATTTTGATAAAACTCCGGGTATGAAGCGTCTTTTGTGCCGGTAAAAAATCAAACTTTGACGGAAGAAAACTTTCCGGTGAAAGCATTTCACCATTGAGATGAGCATCCACCAGATTAAAAATGCTTGTCTTATGTTCATTATCAATGAAGTACGTAACATCCCTGAAATTTTCAGGATGACTCTTGTAGTTGTTTACCATGCAGCCTGTCAGTACCAGAATACTATCCGGATTTTTCCTCCTGACAAAATTCATTGCCTGCCTCGATTTGGCATCGCTATGATTGGTAACCGTACAGGTATTCACCACATAGACATCAGCCTCTTCTTCAAAATCCACTATCTGATAATCAGCATGGTGAAACCGGGAAACAATACTATCGGTTTCGAACTGGTTCAACCGGCAACCCAGGGTTTTAAATGCTATTCTTTTTCTTTTCATCCCCGTTAAATCAAGTTCATTTGCCAAATATTCTCACTTTCCGTCTTTAACTCTGAAAACTTATACTTTCTCGTACACAAGCGCTCCTTCAACCGATAATTCTGAAGCAGATGTAATTTCCAAATCAATTATTTTTCCTATCAGATATTCATTATCCGATGGAAACCTAACGACAATCCTTCCTTCGGTATGTCCTGAAAGATAACCGGCTTTCCTGTCGCGGCCTGTAACCAGAACTTTTACTTTTTGCCCGATAAGTTGCTTGTTATATTCATAAGCATATTTCCTGAGTGTTTCCGATAAAATATGCAGTCTTTCCTTCTTCTTCACCATAGAAACATCATCTTCCCAGCGTGAACTTGCTGCACCCGGGCGGGGTGAGTACATGGCAATATAAGCCATGTTAAACTTCAGCAGCTCCATGATTTTCTTCGTGTTTTCAAACTGTGCATCTGTTTCTCCCGTGAATCCCACAATAATATCGGTAAAAAGGGTTACCTGAGGAATTTTTTCCCTGATATAATTTGCTATTTCGAGATATTTGGCCACCGAATGTTTCCTGTTCATGCGAATCAACACCTGATCATCCCCTGATTGTAACGGAAGATGAATCTGCCTGGCCAGGCAAGGATATTGTGCAATGATGTCAATCACTTCGAAACTCATATCACGCGGGTGCGGTGAAGTAAAATACACCCAGAACTCTTTACCTGAACGATTACCCATTTCCCCTATTTCCCGCAGCAGCTGAGCAAAATTTAATTCCTCTCCCTTCTTGTCGAGTCCATAAGAATTGACATTCTGACCAAGCAAAGTAATTGACTTGTAATCATTTTGAATAAGTTTATCCACTTCTTCGAGTATTTCGGCTGATGAGCGGGAAACCTCACGTCCGCGGGTATAGGGCACAGCACAAAAAGTACAAAACTTATCGCAGCCATTCTGAATTGGCACATAAGCTTCAAAATACGATTCATATTCCGGACGAATATCCCAGAATTCCTCAATGTGGATATTCATTTCTTTCATTCCTTTCCAGATAACGGCAGGTGATGGTGTCATGGAAGGTAAAGGCGTAGGTTTAACATGTTCCCGATGTTGATGGGAAAATGAGGTTACTACCCCGTATTGCCGGAGCATTTCAGGAAATTCGTTCAGCTCGCTGACAGGAAATACAAGGTCGAAAAGTTTCAGGAATTTTTCCCTGTCTTCGGGTAAAATACAGCCGGTTACAAAAGTCAGTAAGCTTTTTTTGTTTTTCCATTTATTCCAACGTGAAATACGCGAATATACCTTATCGATGGCCTTCTGCCTGACCGAACAGCTTAAAATTCCGAGCAACTGAGCATCTTCTTCCCGCTCTGCCTGGCGGAATCCGTTTTCATGCAATACCCTGACTACCCGCTCACTGTCGGAAATGTTCATCTGACATCCTAATGTTAACAGAAAGTATTTCAAAGCTAATTTTGAAGTTCAGGTTTTATTATAAATTGATTTTCTTTTGTTTAACATTAAAAATAAACCTCCGTATTGATATTTTCAGGTGGAAATCCTTTTTCAA
>JAAYUY010000104.1 GCA_012517435.1 Sphingobacteriales bacterium
AAAATTACCAACACATCCGTAACTGTCAGGATAGATGTTGAATGAAACACCTGGTTTTTCCTTCACAAAAACATTTGAAACAAAAGTGTCTTTACAGCCAAAACTACTTACAGCAATCAGGCTGACATTATAGGTGCCATGGTTTGAATAAAGATGGGTCGGATTGGCGGAAGTGCTGGAAGTATTATCCCCGAAACTCCAGTAATAATTTGATAATGAGCCATTCCCCGGCATAATTTGAGACATGTTGTAAAAAGGAGTTTGATCACCCTGACAGACGGTATCTGCTGAAAACGAAGCCGATGGCAGGTCATAAACCTGAAATGTTTTTGTTACCGAATCAACCCCGCAGGTATCGCTGACTATCAGCTTGACAGTATATATTCCTGCATTGCTGAATGTCAGATTTGACGGTTTTTGCTGGGTGCTTACATTCCCATTGCCAAGATACCAGGTGTATTTGGCAAAAGGAGAAAGGTCTTTTGACTGATTATTGTACTGAATGGTTGCCGGCAGACATTGATTGTCAATATTTCCGATTGCAGCTACCGGTTTTTTGTAAACATATATTGTTGAAGAGGCTGTGGAGGTTCCGCAACTCCCTGTTATTTTTAACGTTACGTTATATGTTCCTGTATCTTTGAAAGTGTGTACGGGATTTTGGAGAGTCGAGGTGGAATTGTCCCCGAAATTCCATAAATACGTCAGGTTATCACCTTTTGATGTATCGGTAAAACTGACCTGATATTCCTTACATCCGACATTTGAGGGTGAATATTTGAATCCTGCCTGCAAAGGCCCGTAAACAGTTACATTTATGCTTTCCGTGTCGATGCCGCAGAGATTGCTGTCTTTCAGAATGACAGTATATTTTCCCGGATTGTTAAACTTATGTGTAGGCCCGGCACCGATAGAGCTCCAGCCACTATTACTACCATCGCCAAAATCCCAGAAAAAGAATTTTGTGCCTGCATAGCAATTAAATTCTGTTTTATTTTGAAAGCTTATCGTGGTGTTGGGATAGCAGACTACATATTTATCTGCTGAAACTTTGGCGATATCTTTCGTATAAGCATTGACAGGCCCCCATGTTGCCTGTGTACTCCCACAACTATTAGTGGCTGTCAGCTTAACATATAAACTGCAGCTGGATGTTTTATAAATATGGTAAACACTGTCTCCCTGATTGGAATAGTCAAAAGTTTCGGTAGATCCGTCACCAAAATCCCAGACAAATTGGGTACAACCCGAAACGTGTGTCGAGGTGTTTTTAAATGAGGTGGTAAATGGAATACATCCGTTGGAATGTCCGTTGTCGGGGCCTCCGATACCTACAACCGGGTAACGCAGGTTGATGACCTTCCCATAAAATATTCTTTCGCAGCTATTGGTATCCCTGCTGATGACATAGACATCAAAAACACCTGTTTTCATGTAAGTGTGTTTGATAAGGCCATTGGGATACGGAAGAAGGACATTCCCTGAAGAAGATGAGCCGTCACCAAAGTCAATGTAATAGTTGAGAAGGGTGTCAGGTGAAGCAAATGACTGCGTAAATGTGTCGGGGTCAGTAACCAGACTCAGGCATCTTTTCCATGTTACAGACTGAAGGGCAATACCAAGATTGTTGTAAAATCTGATGGGTGGCTTGCCGTTTAAAACCGTCAGCGACTTTGTCTTGTTATAGGAACAGCCATTCTGTGTAACCTTTAAATTTATATTGTAATTTCCTGTTGATGAATACTTTATAGAAACTGTGTCGGAGTTTGTTGAACTACTTCCATTGCCAAAAGTCCAGTAATAAGTAGCTGAAGAGTTGCCGGTAGTTTTATTGGTGAAAAATGCACGTGAATCCTTGCAGACAGTGTCGGAAAGCATTGAAAAATCGACTGTGGGAGGGTTATAGATACTAATGTTATTAAATGCAGAATCAACACAGGAGGATGGGGTTACTGCGATAAGGGTAATTCTGTAAGTACCTGCATTCTTCATCAGCATTCCGGGATTAGATAATCCGGTTGTCGTATCAAAACAAACTCCGTTGATATACCAGTAGTAAGTTGAAGTACTGGCCAGTGTGCCACTGGATGTGTTGCTCAGTTTTATGGTATCAGGACTAATGCACCCGTTATTGTTCAGTGTATAAGAAAAGGAAGGATTCAGATTTGTACAATTTTGTGCGGTTACTTTCGATTGATTGATAAGAATAAGAAAAATAATAAGCAGATAAAGAATGATCCAGTTGATGGAATAGATTCTTTTAAAATGATTTTTTCTATTGTTAGACTGACCTCTGCTCCCTATCAGTGAAAGAAGTATGTAAATCGTTGTAATTGTTACCATTGCCCCGTTAGTTTTGATAGTTGTTCGACCATGACATTTTACCTATCATCATTGCTCAGTAAGTGGTACGAAAATATAATTTAGCAAAAAGGGATTGCAAATTAATTTTCTGAGGGGCTGTATAAGATTTTATAATACAATTGGTTAGAATACACTTTCCCATCGTCTTAAGTTTTTAAATTTTCTCAGCATCAAATTCACAGTTATATTGCCTGTGAAAAAGGAAGGTTACTGATTTTATTATATTGATCTGATAGACAGATACTTGTGAACCTCAGAAGGTACAAGTGCCGAGAAATCCTGTTTGTTTCTGATCATCTCCCTGATTTGGGTTGAGGAAATGGGAAGCAATGCGCTCTTTATCACTGCGATATTAAACAATTGATAGCTTTTTGGAATGGTATAGTCTGGTTTTCTTGGATAGACGATGATATGATAATTTTGAAGTATCCTGTTAAAATCTTTCCAAAGATGAAATTGATCAAGTGAATCACTACCGATGATAAGAACAAAGTTAAGTTCCGGATATTGTGAATGAAGTGCTTCAAGGGTATTGATGGTGTAGGAAGGTTTTGGCATATTGAATTCAATATCACAGACTTCAAAGTCCGGATATTTTTCTAATGCCTGCTTAGCCATGATTAACCTGTCTTCGGCAGGAATAAGTCCGGATTCATTTTTTAATGGATTGAGAGGACTGACGACAAACCATATTTTATCAAGATGATATTCAAGCGATTTTTGAGCTATTTGCAAATGGCCATTGTGCAAAGGATTGAAGGAACCAAAAAACAAACCTGTTTTCATGACTGGCTTTCAATAAAATTTCTGACAATTTCAGAGACTGTCCTGATACAGTCTTCAACAGCCGAAGAGTTATCAGCCACGAAATCAAACTGATTGGCAAAACTGAGTTCAAAAACTGCTTTATCAAGGCGTTTTTTCAGCATTTCAGGATTTTCTGTTTTTCGCGACAGTAGTCGTGACTTCAGGGTTTCGACATTTCCGGGATGTATGAAAATAAGTAATGCTTTTTCTTTGTAAAGTTTTTTGATGTTAATCGCTCCCAGTACGTCAATATCAAGCAGGGGGATTTTGTGGTGATTGATGATACGTTTTATTTCTGATTGGGTTGTCCCGTAGAAAATATGCTCATAAACTTCCTGATATTCAACAAATTCATTTTCCGAAATCAGCCGTTTGAATTCTTCTTCAGAGATGAAATAGTAATCTTTCCCATCTGTTTCGTATGCTCTTTTTGTTCGGGTGGTTGAAGAAACTGAAAACTCAAGTAAATGAAATTCAGACAATAACGCTTTTGCGATTGTCGATTTTCCACTACCTGAAGGTCCTGATATGACAATGATTTTTTCAGTCATTCTTAAAGTATGTTTGCCAGTTGTTGTTTGATTTTTTCAAGCTCTTCCTTCATCTCGACCACAATTTTCTGTATTCCGTGATCATTGGCTTTTGAGCCAATCGTATTGATTTCCCTGCCTATTTCCTGAGAAATGAAAGTGAGCTTTCGGCCTGAGTTTTCTTCGTTCATCATCACTTCCCTGAAATAGCTCAGGTGAGCCTCAAGCCGGTCAATTTCTTCTGTAATATCCAGTTTTTCAACATAATATATGATCTCCTGTTCCAGCCTGTCGGAGTTGAGCAGTTGAGAAACTTCTGATATCCTTTGTCTGAGTTTTTCGGTGATATTAGTGATCCTTTCTTTTGCCAGCTGAGTGATCTTTCCTTTTAATTCCACTAATTTGTTGATATACTCAATTATCTGATTTTCAAGTTTTTTTCCTTCAATGAGCCGGTAATTATCCAGTTTTGAAATGGCATTTCTCAGACACCTGAGAGTTTCTTCCCATTCTTCTTCATCAATTCCGTTTTCAGCGGGTTCATTTGAAAACACGTCAGGGAAGGTGAAAACTATTCTTGCAGCCTGGTCTTTTGGTTGTTGCCATTTATCAAACAAGCTTGAAATTTCTGAAAAATAGGCATCTGCAATATCTTTATTGATGTTTCTGATATTCTGGTAAGGATCATTGTATTTAATCTGAAGCAGGAAATCTGTTTTTCCCCTGACAACAGAATTTTCAATAATAGATTGTATATCAATTTCTTTTGAAAAATATTTTGGTGGAAGTTTTGATTTAAAATCAAAATTCCGGCTGTTGAGGGTTTTAATTTCAGCTTTTATGGTAAACTTGTCTGTCTCGTGTACAGCACTTCCGAAACCTGTCATTGATTTTAGCATCATCCAAAAATTTTAATGTCTGAATCAAAGAAATTATCAAGATTTGCAAGAAAAATTTTCTTTCAAATTTCAATGAATATGAGCATAAAGCACACATCAAAATCAATTATTTTTCTAATCTTTTCATTTTCAATACTTTCATTATTTTATTCATGCAGGGTTTTTCATGCTAAACAGCCGGCTGATAACAATATGGTTTCTGACAGAAACGGGCTGATTGTTATGTTTTATAACGTTGAAAATCTGTTCGATACAATTAATGATCCTTTGACAAATGATGAGGAATTTCTGCCGGAAGGCGCTAACAAATGGAATTCTTATCGTTATTATGATAAGCTCCAGAAACTTTCAAAAGCAATGATTGCTGTCGGAGGATGGAGTCCTCCTGAATTAATTGGTTTAGAAGAGATTGAAAATCAAAGGGTTTTAGAAGATTTGATCCGGCTGACTCCTTTAAAAAATGCAGGTTATGAAATAATTCATAAAGAGTCGCCAGACTACAGGGGCATTGATGTGGCACTGCTATACAGGAAAAAGTTCTTTAAACCAATTTATTATGAATTTATTCAGGTCAAAAATGTTAGCGATACATCATTCAGAACCCGTGAAATTTTATTTGCAAAAGGAATAGTTAATAAAAAAGATACTTTGCATATTTTTGTCAATCATTGGCCATCAAGAAGGGGTGGACAAACAGAAAGTGAAGGGAACAGGCAACTTGCTGCCAAAAAACTAAAAGAGAAGGTCGATTCTGTTTTTGAAAAAACACCGGAAGCATATATTATTATTGGTGGAGATTTTAACGATGAACCTTCCAACATCAGCATTTCACAAACCTTAGGTGCCAGGTTGGATTCAAATGATATTAAAGCGAGTGGCCTGTATAATTTATTCGGGTACAGTGAAGCTAAGGGAAAAGGTTCATATAAGTTCAGGCTGGAATGGGATCAGATTGATCAGATTATCGTTTCATCCGCATTTTTTAATGATAAAGGAAATTTATTCATTTCCAAAAGCGGAGGAAAAATCTTTAGCGAAGATTGGTTAATGGAAGAAGATACAAAATACCAGGGTAAAAAACCATGGAGAACCTATAATGATACTCATTACAATGGAGGATACAGTGATCACCTCCCGGTTTTCACTGAAATTTTAATCAAATAGAAATAAAAATCAGATAGTCAGATAGGCTATAAATCCAAGGATTATAATGCCGATAAAAACAAGAATGATGATGTTTTGAATGCTAAACCACGTTGTCAGCTTGTCAAGAGCCTGAATGAGGTGTCCAATATCATCGCCTTCCGTTTTGACAACATGGCGGAATCTGTTGGCAGACAGGTTGGTAATTACACCCATGACAATAATAATAAAGGCTAAAACTAAAAGAAAGAGCACTTTAATTGAGTAACCTTTGGCGATAAGAAGATAGACACCAAAGACTCCGAAAATAACACCCAGAATGAGCATTAAAACACCCACATAGGTCATCTGGCGAAATAATTTCGTAATGACCAGATTCTCTTGTTCAGTAAATTCGTAACCTTTTGTTTCCATTAATACCTCCTGATTTTTAATGATTAATGAATATTCCTTTTAAAAAGAATAATTGAACAATTTTTTTTTCAGTGTAAAGATACAAAAAAAATTTGTGAAGAAGTTTTGAGAAGAAAAATCAATTGAATTCTTCTATTATTTCCATACCGGCTTTTATGGCATCTTCATTCATCTGAATCAGATGATGGTATCTTTCAGGTAATGATTTTTTAAGCCCTCTGACAACATTGTCAAGTGTAACGACAGGCTTAATTTTCAAATAGGCGCCTAAAACAACCATGTTGAAAATTTTAGTATTACCCATTTCAGTGGCTTTTTCTGTGGCCTTTACCTGATAAATTTTAATGTCTTTTCTCTCAGGATGTCGTGTGATTCCGTTCGGGTCGTACAACAGGCAACCGCCTGGTTTAACAGTTTTCTCAAACTTATCCATTGACTGTTGATTGAGAATAATGGCTGTATCAAAGTTACTGATGATTGGAGAGCTGACAGGCTCGTCACTCAGGATAACCGTAACGTTTGCAGTACCACCACGCATTTCCGGCCCATAAGAAGG
>JAAYUY010000105.1 GCA_012517435.1 Sphingobacteriales bacterium
AATAAAACAATCAGGCCATATATTGAAGAAAAACTACTGAAGATACTTGAAACGCTCTGTAACGAGAGAATTCCGGTTTATTTCAAAGGTACCCGGATTAATTACATAAAGGATAAAGCGCTGAAAATACCCGAAAAAGATACCACAGTTGTATTTAACTTCCGGGCAGGAGAACATCATCTGACCTATTACCAGACTATCAAAACAGGAGATGAACAGATCAGTCTGTTTGGAAAAGAGCCCATCGTTCTCTGTCAGAAACCGGTCTGGCTGATCCTTGATAAAACCCTTCATCATTTTGAGCCTGAAATTGATTTTAATAAACTTAAACCCTTTTTTACCAATGAATTTATTTTAATCCGTAAAGAAGCTCAGGATGAATATTTCAAAAAGTTTATCCTGAAATCAGTCAGGAAGTTTGAAGTCAATCCGGTTGGTTTTGAAATTGAAGAATGGGAAGGAAAGCCTGAGGTGGTGCTGAAGATTATTGATAACTGGCAGAAAAACAAACGATTCAGGCTTGAATTTCATTATCCTTCAAAAATATTTACCTTGAACGAAAAGGCAGATTGTTTTGTCGAGATGAAGACAGATGGTGAACAATACCATTTTATTAAATATCTCCGGGATATTGATTTCGAAAATCATACAGCTGATTTTCTTATTTCTCTTGGTTTAATTCGTGATTATAACAATGATTTTACTTTGCCTGATGGTCATGAAGACTACGACTGTATCGTATGGGTAAATCAGCACGCTCAGGAACTCAAAGAACAGGGCATTAAAACAGACCTTGGGAAATTGAGTAATTTTTATTCCGGCCCTGTCGAAATAAAGTTCCAGCAGTCAAAAAAAATGGACTGGTTTGATATTTCTGTGAAATTGTGCCTCGAAGGATACGAAATACCATTTATCAGGCTCAGAAACAATTTGTTACGTTTCGACAGATTATTCGAATTACCTGACGGAAAAATAGTGGTTTTACCCGAAGTCTGGTTTGAAAAATACAGGGATTTGGTAATTTTTGGTTCTGTCAAAAACAATAGGATTAAAATCAGGAAACAGTTTATCAGGACAGGAGGTAAAGAAAAACATAAAGATTTACATATAAGCAGGGAAGAAATCCGGAAACTTACGGATGTGGTACCAGAGGCCGGTTTGATTGAGGAAAAACTCAGGCCTTATCAGCTTGAGGGATTTCGCTGGATGTATTTTATGACGCAGAGGGAATTGGGCTGTTGTCTGGCAGACGACATGGGTCTCGGAAAAACAATTCAGACGCTTGCCTTACTGGAGAAAAAAAAGGCAGAAAACAAAACGGGTAATGACGAATACGTTCAATTTGACCTGTTTAGTTTCAGTGAAGCTACACGAAAAACATCCCTGGTGGTGATGCCCACTTCTTTACTCTACAATTGGGCAGCCGAAATAAAAAAATTTGCCCCTCATCTCAGATGCTACCTGCATGAAGGGATGAACCGCAGGCGATCAACCCGTCTGTTTCATCAATACGACCTGATATTAACCTCTTATGGCCTCGTCAGAAATGATTTGGATTTTTTGAAAAATTTCAGTTTTTATTACCTGATACTGGATGAAAGCCAGTTTATTAAAAATCCGGAATCAAAAATATTTCAGTCGGTTGTTCAGTTAAAAGCCAAACACCGCATCGTTTTAACGGGAACTCCTATTGAAAACTCACTGTCTGACCTTTGGGCTCAGATGGACTTTCTGAACCCCGGTATTTTAGGGTCCCTTGAATTTTTCAGGAATGAATACATCATACCAATTGAAAAAAATAATGACCAGAAAAAAGCTGAAAGGCTAAAAATCATTATAGCTCCATTTATTTTGAGAAGGAAAAAGACAGAAGTGGCAGCCGAGCTTCCTTCCCTGACAGAAAACATCCATTACTGCGAAATGACTGAGGAACAGCAACTTTACTATGAAAGGAAAAAATCACAGATCAGAAATTATCTTCTGAGCGAAGTAAACAGTCAGAACTATAAATCAAAGATGCTGGCCGTTTTGAAAGCCCTGATGCAGCTTCGCCTGATTTCCAATCACCCTGTGCTTGACAGCCCTGACTATAACTTTAGCTCCGGCAAATTTGATGAGGTGATCAGAAATGTGGAAGATGTTCTCTCTGAAAATCATAAAATATTGATATTCAGCTCTTTCGTCCGTCATTTGAAGCTCTTTGAAGCGTATTTCAGAGATAATTCAGTTCCATTCAAGATGCTGACAGGCTCTACACCCTCTCATTTAAGGAAAGGCATCATAAATGATTTTCAGAACAATAACGCTGTAAAACTTTTTTTAATCAGTATCAAAGCTGGAGGATTTGGTCTGAACCTGACCGCTGCGGATTACGTGTTTATACTTGACCCGTGGTGGAATCCGGCTGTTGAATTTCAGGCCATAAACCGGTCTCATCGTATCGGACAAGATAAAAAGGTCTTTTCCTATAAATTTATCACAAAAGGAAGCGTGGAAGAAAAAATTCTGATCCTTCAGCAACACAAAAAAGAACTTGCCGATGCTTTTTTAAATGAGGCCAATCCTCTGAGAATGTTGAGTATGGAAGAAATTGAGGGATTGTTTGAATAATATAAAATTTTATGATTTTCACAGCCCCCGATTTAAATCGGGGGCTATGTTTAAATCTTTTCAATCAACTCATCTCGAATTAACTCAAAAGCCAAATCAGGACTAAAGCCAATTCCAGGGCGAAGTAATGCTTTTATGTCACCCAAAAACAAAGGGTCTGAAATCTTTGCTTCCAGATTTTTCAAATAATCATCTTTATTTATTGTAACTCCTTGAAATTCAATAAAATTATGAAATGAAGCGACAATAACTTCAGCATTTACCTGAGTTTTTGTCATCACATACCAAATATCAAATAAATCCCTGCCTTTTGACCGCTGGTACAATGCTCTCAATTTTGAGCCAAGCAATTCATTGATATTGTATGTTTTAATTTTAATGCTTCGGGAAAACCATGATGAATTCACCTGAAACTCAATTTCGTCCAGCGAAAGCAAATTGAAATGCTCACGTGTATTATTTCCACTTTTAATTTTAAAGGCACAATAGGTTGTATTTCTGAATCAAATTTAAAAATCAAAGTGTTATTGAAGCTCTTCTGAATTATTTTAGGTTTGCCCAGAAATGAAAGAACTTTTCTTATCTGATTGATCATTTGTCCGGCAGGTTCGGCTTTAATCTGCACAAGATCAATATCTTCAGAATATCTTACTTGTGGATGTAGCAATAATTTATGAATAGCAGTTCCTCCTCTGAGAACTAATCTTTCAGACAAAAAGCTATCTGAAAAAATCAAGGATAATGCACAACTTAAGATAAGATCCTGCTCAACGAAAGCATCTGATACCCAAGGTACAAATTTTTTCCATTCAATGATATATGTTTGCGGAATCATCTTTCAATTTCCAATTTTACGTTTTCAATAACTTTCCATCTGTTGCTACAATTCCCGGTATTTTTTGAAGCCAGTGAAAGCCCCGTCCTGTAAAAAAGTTTGTTTTTTAGGTAATTGAAAATAAAGTCTGCAAAGTTCTGCTTTTCAAGAAAATTTTCAAGAATGTAGCCGGCTCGTTGCAAAACAGTAATTGGTACATTATTAACAATCCTTTTAAATCGTGTAATACTCAAAGTATCATTTATTTCTAACATCATTTCAATTGCTCTGTTGATTCCACCAATTCGGTTTTCATAAATTAAAAGATCAAGAAATGTCATTTCCGGATTTGAAATATTCATGTAACCGGTAGTGGTCTTGATTTGGCTGATTCCATCCGGATTCAAATTCTTTTTTGTAATAAAATCTATTCTGACTCCATTCTTTTCTATTGTGCGTAATGGAATTTTTTCAACAATAACGAAAAACTCCTGTGGTTTTTGATGGGAAGCCCCATGATACATGGCAGCAGTCATAAGACCCACATAATAGTTAATTTTCAGAAATGACATCAAATTGTGGATAAACATTTCAGGGGGCAAAATACCGGTATGAGAATATTCCGGAGGAATTATCAGGTAAAATCCTTTTCGAATAGATAAAATTTGATTTTTGTCCGCTTGTCTGGAAAGAGCAATTCTTAAAGAATTCTTATTTATCTGTAATAATTGCCTGATTTGGTTTATTGAAAAGGAATACTTGCCTCTGCTTTGATAATCGAAGATTATTTTTTTCAAATTATTGTATTTCTGGCTCATTTTGAAAAAGTTTTTATTTGCGAAAGTTAACACTTTATGTGCATTTACGCAAATGATTACTTCAGTTTCTCTCTTTTTTGTTATTTTGCGATAGTCTCCATGTCGGATTGGTTATGTCAGGATGTATTTTTAATCTTCACAGCCCCCGATTTAAATCGGGGGCTATGAAGGATAATTATTTAAAAAGAACGTTTTTCAGTTTTGCCTCGAGTTCAAATGCCCTGAATCCACGCTCTGTAATTTTACCCTGTCTGTCAATAAGAACAAGATAGGGAATATCGTCAATTTTCCAGATATACGTCAGTTCATCGTCCCAGCCAAGCAGGTTGGAAACATTGACCCAATTAAGCTTATCCTCTTTAATGGCATCAGTCCAGTATTTTTTTTCGCTGTCGATAGAAACTGCATATACCGAAAAGCCTTTGTTCCTGTAGCGGTTGTAAATATCAAGAATTTTTTTGTTTTCCTGACGGCAAGGCTGACTGAATGATGCCCAGAAATAGAGTAAAACAACATTTCCTTTTAAGGAAGCCAGTTGAACTTCTTTTCCGTTAGGATCGCTGGCTACCGTATTTGGTGCATCTTTGCCCGGCCCGACAGGAACAATATTAGCTAATTTATCGTCAAGCTGCTTGTAGAATCTTGATCCCGGACAGATTTTTGAAAACTTGTTCCTTGTTTTAATCAGGAAATCATAATTTTCATCAGCGTCCAGATAAAATGCTGCCAAAAGAGCGATCATGGAAGTATCAAGCCTTTCAACAAAATTTCTGAGTTTTTTTGATTTTTCCTTACTGATTGCACTGTAATAGATGGGTAAAGAATCTACAAGCCTCAGCAACTCTTTGACCTTGCTTTTATCTTTTTTCAAAGTCTCAACTCTGTCCTGAAGTTCTACAGTTTTACTGTTCAGGTCATTGAGCAGATAATACATTTCCTTTAGCTGCATGGATTCGGGAGAGCCAATAACCTGATAAGAACCTAAATCGGAGAGGTTTGTGTTGACTTTTACGGTACCGCCTCTGAGAAACAGGTGAATATTTCCGTTAGGAAAACGGAGCTGGTAAATAGATGGTTCATTTACTTGAAAATCAAAGCGAAACGTGTTGTTTTCATCAACAACTGCGGAATAAATGGGATAGATATT
>JAAYUY010000106.1 GCA_012517435.1 Sphingobacteriales bacterium
AACGATTGGATATATGCAATATTGCGTATATTTTTACTCTACTTGAATATACACCTCCATAAAAATTATGTTTACTTACATTTGATGGCAAAATTAATAATATTTTTCAAACTGACAAATGATTTAAAGAAAAAATTTTTTTCTTTATACCTTATGTGGTTATATGTGTGTAAATTTCAGTAGTTTTTGAACCGGAATGCCCTAAAAAACTTTGTATATACCTTAAATCAGTCCCATTTTCCAGCGAGTGAGTGGCAAAGCTATGTCTTAATGTGTGCATACTCACCTCCTTTTTTATTTCTGCTTTTTTATCACTGCTGTTCAAAATAATTTACAAAAAAAAATGCTAGTATAAACGCAAAACGAAAGGGAAAAATTGAATTTTAAAAATCAAGCCTCCGGTGTTTTAACCGCATATTTCCCGACAAGTTTTATGAAATTTTCTCTTGGAAGTAAACTTATGATTTGACTTAAGAGCGTTATTTTTACAATGGGTTTGTTTGTTTGTTTGTTGCCAACCCATTCAATTTTTTTTTATTTTGGACAGCTGTGATTACGAATAGATTTTTGATCAGATCAAAAGTCATTTCTTTTTTACCGTTTTCAGCGATAAAACAACTGTTGTACCGGCCAAAGCACAAATAGCGACAATGATTTTGATGGGATCAGACTGTATAAAAAAGATGATGGATATTGAGGTCATGGCTATCATCAGTATGATGGAGATGAGTTTATTCCGGAGGCTGATACCTTTTTTTTCGGCAAAATCTTTTAATAATGAGCCGAATATACGATGATTGTTCAGCCAGTGATATAGTTTGGGCGAACTTTTGATAAATGCAGCAGAAGCTAACAACAGAAAGGGTGTGGCTGGAAGTCCCGGTACAATAATTCCCAGGACGGCAAGCCCTACAAACAAAATTCCTGCTGTGATAAAAAGAAACTTCATTTTAAAAGTCGGGAGATGTTGCAAAAAAAATGCAGTTAATAAAGAAAGAAAGACAATAACATGGTGATATTTTGCAGTAACTTTATGGCATTTAAAAAGTTTTCGTTGAAAAGATCAGCAAATAAAGGAGTACACTTTTGAATTGACCGTAAGTTTCGTCAATCCACCTGATAAATGTTGGATTTTCAGCAAAATTCAAATAAAACTTTTATGGTTGGGTTCAGATGGCAGGGGATAGCCTCAAACAACCTGCTCACAAATCTATTATCATCAATATATTTAACTCGATATAGGATTTTCAGGATTCCCGGCAATTTTTCAAGTAAATGTTTTTTCTTCGATAACCCCATTTCAAGCCCAAAATGCACCAATTATCTAACAAAATTGATGAAATCGTTTTTGGTAATCATCGAAAAGGTAGCTTCAGGATAGGTTTCAGTCCATGTTTTCGGAGGGTTAACTTTCTCTTTGTTAAATTTAATTTCAAAGCCTGTGATTTTTCCATCTGATTCTTCAACCAGATCGAGTTCTGCACCTGTAAATGTACGCCAAAAATATAAAGATGCAAAACTCCGATTATATTCATTTCTTTTAATACGTTCGGCAATAGCAAAGTTTTCCCACAACTGCCCCACATCATTTCTCAGGTTTAAAGGGTTTAGGTTATTGATAACGATATTGCGTATGCCATTATCATAAAAGAAATATTTGTTCTGTTTGCTGATTTCTTTTCTGAGATTTCTGCTGAATCCAGTTAATTTAAAAATAATAAAAGCTTTTTCTAATATTTCGAGGTATTTCTCAACTTTTTCTCGACTGATAAACAGGTTTTTACTAAGTTCATTTACTGAAACTTCCGAACCAATTTGAAAAGCAAGTAATTTTAACAGGTTAAACAGCGTACTGATATTAACCTGATTATTTTGAACGAGTATATCTTTAAAAAGATAGGAATTCGCAATCTCCTGTAAAATTTCCTTTTTATCCTGCATATTTTTTTGAGTAAATACCTCAGGATAGGAGCCATAAACCATTAATTCATCAATTTTTTGAGTAGCATCAAAAGCAGAACTTTGATGCATAATTTCACTGAAAGAAAAGGGAAATAGTTTGAAAATAATTTTTCTGCCGGTTAAAGGTTCTGTTACTTTTTTTGATAAATCAAATGAAGAAGAGCCTGTAACCAATACTTTCAATTGGCTAAGTTCGTCATAAATAATTTTTAAATTGATACCAATATCAGGAATTTGCTGTGCTTCATCAATGACAAGAAGCTCGTACCCATCGGTAAGCAGTTTAATTTTGTTTACATCCCGCGATGATAAAACATCTCTATAAATAATCTGGTCGGCATTTACCCATCTTGTTTTCAGGTTTAGACTTTCTGCGATTGCTTTTGCTAATGTTGTTTTACCAACCTGCCTTGCACCATACAAAATAACAATTTTATCTTTTGAAATTAATGCATCTTTGATTGAACCGGTTATATTCCTAAATAACATGATTGAAATTTTAAACAAATTTAACGCAAATATTGTTAATATATCAGCAAAATTCACGCTAAAATTGCTGAACTTTCAGCAGAATTCACGCTAATTTTGTTGAAGAGTTGGCGGAATTCACGTTAAAATTGTCATGGCTTGAATCTAATAAGGGTAAAAAAATATTTAGCATTTTGTTAAAAATAATTTGTGTTTTTGTAACGCAATTAAAACAAAAATTCACAATTAAAAATAATACAATTTGGATACATCATGGTTTAACCCCCTATTATTAGGACTAAATTATTAATGCTTTTTTCAAAGAAAAAGTAGATGCGCTTTAAGTTAACGTGCATTTGTAGTGCGTGCTATTTATATCCCAAAATAAAACCCTTTTCATCCAACAGCATGAAAAGGTTTTTTTTAATTTTATTGTTTCTTTACGTAGAATATTTGTCCTATTCTGTTGATATGATCGATAAACTCAGGATTAGAAATCTGCTGATAGATTGACAAATCAAAGGTATATGGCAACATCAATTCATCCAATGCCAGCTCAATTCTATTCAGCAATTTTAAATTTATGGAATCACCAATCAGGCTTAAGTCAATATCAGAGCCATTTTTAAAAGTTCCTTTAGCACGTGAACCATAAATAATGACTTTTTCAACTTCAGGAAATAACTCAAAAACAGCGTTTATAGATGCAATAGTATGTTCAGATAAGCCAAATCTCATGACAATTTATCAAACTTTTCAATCAAATTTTTAAACAGAGGATAAGATATATTGTAAATATTAGCAACAATTTCTCTGGTAGTATCTTCATTATAAGTATGGCTTGTTTTATTTCTGTCCTTAAACATTTCCATCCATCCTTCTCCATCTGCAATCAATCCATATTTAAATGCTTCGGCAATGGCACTTCTTGAGCCGGTAACATTTTGGTTCCCTTCTGCTTCAAGATAGTCTTTCAGCAGGTTCCAGCCAAGTTCATAAGTATATTCAAAACATTGAATAAGTCCTTGTTCCTCAAATTTATTTAATTTCCCTTTGTCGATGAACTCTGTCAACTGCACAAATACTTTTTTAAAATTACTAAACCTTTGCTTCCACCTAATATCTGCTTCCATTTGTTAGTTTTTTGAAATTAAATAATCATTTTGTTTACGCAAATTTAGACTAAAAAGTCAAATAAAAAACCCTTTCCATCCATCAGCATGAAAAGGGTTTTTTAATTCGAAATCTAAAATACGAAATCGTCTATCCGCAATCTGCAATCCGCAATCCGAAATGAAGGAATTAGTTTCCGTACATCTCTATAATCTCGTTCTTGGTTTTGCCAAGGATGTTGTATTTCTTACCCACTTTGATAAATGCATTCAATGCTTTTTCGAGGTGGTGCATTTCATGAGCTGCAGAAATCTGCGTACGGATACGGGCTTGTCCCTGAGGCACAACGGGGAAGAAGAAACCGACAGCATAAATACCTTCTTCAAACAGGTCTTTTGAAAAATCCTGCGAAAGCTTTGCATTGAAAAGCATGACGGGAACGATTGGCGATTCTCCTTCCTTGATGATAAACCCGGCATCAAGCAGGCCTTTACGCCAGAATTCTGTATTCTTTTCGAGTTTATCTCTTCTTTCGGTACTTTTCGATAGGGTATCAAGCACTTTAAGCACACCGGACACCACAACAGGGGCAATGGTATTTGAGAAAAGATATGGGCGTGCTTTCTGACGGCACATTTCAACGATTTCTTTTCTGCCGGAAACACATCCACCTGAAGCTCCTCCAAGCGCTTTACCAAAGGTGGTGGTGATGATGTCGATTTTCCCCATTACTCCGCAATGTTCATGGGTACCTCTTCCTGTTTTTCCGATAAAACCGGTGGAATGAGAATCATCGACAAACAGCATGGCATCGTATTTTTCACACAGCTCAGCCATTACATCGAGTTTGGCAAGGTCACCATCCATACTGAAAACACCATCAGTAATGACTACACGGATACGCTTATCCATGTATTGCTGGAGTTTACTTTCAAGGTGTTCCATGTCGGAGTGTTTGAAAGTGTCGTGCATGGCGGGTGCCAGTCTGATCCCGTCAATGATGGAAGCATGAACAAGACGGTCACTGATCATCACATCGTCTTTGGTCAGAATAGCTTCGAAAACACCGGCATTGGCATCCATACAACTTGGGAACAGGATGGTATCTTCTGTTCCTAAAAATTCTGTCAGTCGGGCTTCCAGTTCTTTGTGAATATCCTGAGTGCCACAGATAAATCGTACGGAAGACATGCCATAGCCTCGGGTATCAAGTCCTTCATGAGCTGCCTGAACCACTTCCGGATGACTCGAAAGCCCCAGGTAGTTGTTGGCACACATATTAATCACCTTTTTCAGGGGATTTCCTGCAGGAAATTCGACTTCAATATCGGCACTCTGAACGGAATGAATAAAACGTTCCTGTTTAAAAAGCCCGGCTTCTTTTATGCCAGTCAAGGTATCCTGATACACTTTTCTGGCCCGGTCACTATAAGCCATAGTTTTTTATTTTAAGGGTTATTTATTCAGAAATTTTTCTACCAGTGCTACAATACTGTTGACATTATCAAATGCTTCAGGGGTAGCTTCATCGTCCGGAATCTGGATTTTATATTTTACTTCCAGAAATCTTTTCAGTGAAACCATTGAAAATGAATCAACTATACCACCTGAAATCAGGGGAGTATCATAGGTGATTTCTTCGCTGTCATCTTCCAGATATTCATCAATGACATACTTTAATACTACGTCTTTAATATTCTCCATTTTTATACAATTTAAAGGTTTATAAACAAATTTTAATCATTTTCAAGGGTAGAGGTATCTCCGATATCTTCACCCCATTCCTGAGCACGGAGCAATCTTCTCATAATCTTACCTGAACGTGTTTTTGGCAGTTTATCCATGTATTCAATTTCCTGTGGCATGGCAAGGGGTGATAGTTTTTTCCGGATAAAATTCATGATGTCGAGTTCAAGCTCTTCCGAAGGCTGATAACCTTCTTTTAAGGTTACAAAAGCCTTGACGACTTCCATGTTGACTTCATCGGGTTTTGCAACCACAGCCGATTCAGCCACAGAGGGATGTTCGAGCAGGGCGCTTTCAACCTCAAAAGGACTGACCAGATGTCCACCGGTATTGATGACATCATCATCGCGGCCAATAAACCAGAAATAACCGTCACTGTCGAGTGTGGCACGGTCGCCAGGTATATACCAGCCGTTCTGGAATTTCTTTTTGTATGTCTCTTCATTTTTCCAGTACATACGCATCATTGCCGGCCAGCCCGGACGAAAGGCAATCAGACCCGGTTTATTGATGTCCTTTATTTCTTCATAAGTCTCAGTATCAACTATTCCGCCTGTGATGCCGGGGAAGGGCCTTCCCATGGAACCCGGTTTTACTTTCATGCCCGGATAATTGGCAATCATGATAGAACCGGTTTCTGTCTGCCAGTAAGTGTCGTAAAATGGCTTGCCAAAAACTCTTTCCGACCAAACGACTGCTTCGGCATTGAGCGGTTCTCCGACACTTGCCAGATGGCGAAGGCTGCTGAGGTCAAATTGTTTGACGATTTCATCTCCGGCCTTCATCAGTGAACGGATAGCCGTAGGTGCTGAATACCACATGGTTATACGGTATTTTTCGATAAACTTGTACCAGTTTTCAGCTGAGAAACCTGCATCAAGTACACATTGGGTAACACCCATGCTGAATGGCCCGATGATCCCGTAACTGGTTCCGGTAACCCATCCCGGGTCTGCTGTACACCAGTAAATATCATCCTCCTGCAGGTCGAGAACCCATTTGGTGGTCAGGTATTGCGAAATCAGTGAATAATGAACATGTTTAACGCCTTTTGGCAATCCGGTTGTTCCCGAAGTATAGTGCAGAAGAGATGGGGATTCGGCTGTGGTCGGATGTATTTCAAAGCTATCAATCCATTCCATATTGTCGAGATTCATGGCAACTTCTTTTTCGCCAAGTGCTTTCTTTCCATCGTGGTCAACAATGATGATGTATTCAAGGTTGGGGAGTCTCTCAAGAATTTTCTTTACTTTGGGGGCATGTTTTTTCTGGGTAATGATGGCTCTGGTTTCTGCATTTTCAAGCCTGACAAAAAGTGATTCATCTCCAAAAGCAGAAAAAAGTGGTTGTGCAATGGCTCCGATTTTTAAAATGCCAAGCAATCCGATATATAATTCAGGAATTTTATCCATAAACAGGCATACACGGTCTTCGGGCTGAATGCCAAGTCCTCTCAGAAAATGGCCAATAGTATTACTGACTTTACGAAGGTCATCATAGGTATATTCTTTGGTTTGACCTGCATGTCCTTCCCATTTCAGCGCTGTTTTTCCTGCCTTTCCAAGCTGGCAGATACGGTCGGAACAATACCATCCGATATTGATGACATCACCTTTTTTATAACCTAATTCTTTTTCGGCTATAGACCAGTCGAAGTTTTTTATTCTTTCTTCGTAAGAACCAATGTTTGACATATTCTTTCTCCTTTAAATGTTTATATAGCGTTTAGTTTTTTACCTACCTTAATAAATTTATCAACTGCAAATTCAATGTCTTCTGTTGAATGTGCTGCACTGATCTGAACACGGATACGGGATTTTCCTCTTGGCACTACCGGGAAGTAGAAGCCAATGACATAAACTCCCTCTCTGAGCAATTCCTCGGCAAAAATCTGTGAAACCTTTGCATCGTTTTCAAGATGCCCAAGCATGATAGGAGTAATCGGATGTATGCTCTCGCCAATCTGAAAGCCCGCTTCTTTCATGAGTTTTTTGAATAATCTGGTGTTTTGAAATAGCTTTTCTCTCAGATAATCTGATTCCTGAAGGATGTTGATGACCTCAATGGTCGCACCGGCTATGGCAGGAGATAGAGAATTTGAAAACAGATAAGGTCTGCTTTTCTGCCTTAATATCTCGATGATTTCTTTTCTTCCGGAAATACAACCTCCCGATGCTCCTCCGAGTGCTTTTCCGAAAGTGGTGGAAATTATATCAACTCTGTCCATGCAGTTACAATGTTCATGGCTGCCTCTTCCTGTCGGACCGATAAAACCTGTGGCATGAGAGTCGTCCACCATGACAAGTGCATCATATTTTTCTGCCAGATCACATATTTTATCTACCTGGGCAATGATACCATCCATTGAAAAAACACCATCGGTAACGATTATCTTATATTTTGCCTCGCGTGCATGAATAAGTTGTTCTTCGAGGTCTTCCATGTCGTTGTTGCGGTAACGGTAGCGTTTTGCCTTCGATAATCTTACTCCGTCAATAATGGAAGCATGATTAAGTTCATCGCTGATGATGGCGCAGTTTTCATCGAGTAAGGGCTCAAATACACCTCCATTCGCATCGAAAGCAGAACTATATAAAATGGTATCATCCATTCCCAGAAATTCCGACATTTTATTTTCCAGGTCGCGATGTACCTTTTGAGTTCCACAGATAAAGCGTACCGATGCCATTCCGAATCCCCACCTGAAAAAAGCAAGATTGGCAGCTGCCATGACACGGGGTTCATTGCACAGTCCCAGATAATTATTTGCACAGAAATTCAGGACTTTTAACCCTTTTTCTGTTTTTATTTCTACTCCTTGCGGTGTGGCCAGTATTCGTTCGGTTTTGTACAGCCCTTCCTTTTTCAGCATCTCTAACTGCTGGCTAAGTTCTTCTTTAATTTTACCGTACATCTTGTTGAATAACTTTGGAAAGTTGTTTTTGATTGATATTTTTATGGGGGTCAAAATTAAACATTGAGTTGAATTATGCAAAAAAATATCAGCGGTTTGTCGCGGCTTCTTCAAGTTAACATCTGTTTCTTTCGGTACACACTTTTTGAATAGTTTTAAACATGGTTTTATCTTCAGTTTAAATTTGTTCCGGTATGAACATCTTATATTTTCTCACCTGATTTTTATTACCGTAACAGAAACCGGACTTTCTGAAGGGAAAATCAGACTTTAATTATGTGATTGATAATCTTAGAGTTGTATAGAATTTGAAAAATATTTCAAAAGTTTTATCACAAAATAAAAACTTCATACCTTTGCACCCTCAATTAATTTTGATTCTGTAGCTCAGCAGGTAGAGCATCTGCCTTTTAAGCAGGGGGTCCTGGGTTCGAATCCCAGCAGGATCACATCAAGTCGTGAAATACATAAACTAACCGCCTGAAATTCCTTCATGCGGTTTTTTTATTTTTAAACAGTCCAACTTTTTTTTCTTATTTAAAAAATTAAATTTGTGGTTTGAAAAAAATTTTGCTAAACATAAAATTATCACGTTATGAGGAAAAAAATTACAACAATTTTCTTAGGATTGCTTCTGCCTCTATTGTCTGTGGCAAGTGAAGCAGATCTCCCAATTCCTGACCTGAAACAAAGCTTTTTTCAAAATTTTGGATTAAATGGCTGGAATTTGTTGCTGATCAGTTCAGTTATCATTCTGATCGGTATTTTGTTTGGAGTTCTTCAGTACCTGAAAATCAAAAAGATTCCGGTTCATAAATCCATGCTGAATATTTCAGGGATTATTTATGAGACCTGTAAAACTTACCTCTTGCAGCAGGGAAGATTCCTGATTATCTTATTCCTGATTATTGCTGTCGCCATTGTTTATTATTTTCTTGGCCTTGTAGAGGGAATTACAATTCCAAAGGTGTTACTGATATTGTTCTGGACGGTAATCGGTATTCTTGGTTCCTATTCAGTGGCATGGTTTGGTATCAGAATCAACACTTTAGCCAATAGCCGGACATCATTTGCCGCCCTGAAAAATAAGCCGTTTTATGTAATGTCGATTCCTCTTCAGTCGGGCATGAGTGTAGGTCTGTTGCTGGTGTGTGTCGAATTGGTAATGATGCTTACCATTTTGTTGTTTGTTCCCGGAGATAGTGCCGGGGCTTGTTTTGTGGGCTTTGCTATCGGAGAATCCTTAGGAGCAAGTGCGCTGAGAATAGCAGGAGGTATTTTTACAAAAATTGCTGACATTGGTGCCGACCTGATGAAGATTGTTTTCAATTTGCCTGAAGATGATCCCCGTAACCCCGGTGTCATTGCCGATTGTACAGGTGATAATGCAGGGGACAGTGTCGGCCCTACTGCTGACGGCTTTGAAACTTACGGTGTAACGGGTGTTGCCCTCATTGCCTTTATTGTGCTTTCTATAGCAAATATTCCTTTTCAGGCTACCCTGATTGTCTGGATATTTGCCATGCGTATTCTGATGATTTTCACTTCTTTATTTTCCTATTACCTTAATAATCTGATTTCAAAATCACGTTATGAAAAAGCATCTTCCTTTAATTTTGAAACGCCTTTAACCAATCTGGTGTGGATTACTTCCATTACTTCAATAATCGTTACGTTTGTTATTAGTTATTTGTTGATTGGAAAAATTGAAATTGAAGGCAATGTGGTAACAGATTTATGGTGGAAGCTGGCAGGGATTATCAGTTTCGGAACACTTGCAGCCGCCATTATTCCTGAATTTACGAAAGCTTTTACTTCTGCAAAGTCGAGACACGTTAATGAAATTGTTACCGCTTCACGTGAAGGCGGAGCTTCCCTGACAATTTTATCAGGTATGGTGGCCGGAAATTTCAGTGCATTCTGGAAAGGAATTACCATAGTCGGCCTGATGCTGGGTGCGTATTATATCAGCACGCTGGGTCTCGACCAGTTCATCAGTTATCCCTCTATTTTTGCTTTTGGCCTGGTAGCATTTGGATTTCTGGGGATGGGGCCTGTAACCATTGCCGTTGACAGCTATGGTCCGGTAACCGATAATGCCCAGAGTGTTTTTGAACTTTCGCGTATCGAACAACTACCGGGAATTAAGGAAGAAATTAAAAGAGATTTTGGCTTTGAACCTGATTTTGAGAAAGGTAAACATCATCTGGAAGCAAATGACTCAGCAGGAAATACCTTTAAAGCCACAGCAAAACCTGTATTGATTGGAACTGCTGTTATCGGAGCTACCACAATGATTTTTTCCATAATCCTCCTCTTGTCTAAAACCATTATTAACGGTCAGCCTTTGCTCGACATCAACCTGACATCTCCGGGTGTCATTCTTGGTTTTATATCCGGTGGGGCTGTTATTTACTGGTTTACAGGAAGTTCCATGCAGGCCGTAACAACAGGAGCTTATCGTGCAGTCGAATATATCAAAAAACATATCAATCTCAACATTCAGGAAGCCGATGTGAAAGCCTCAAAGGATGTGGTGAGAATATGTACCCGTTATGCCCAGTCGGGGATGTGGAATATTTTCGGGGTCATTTTTTCATTGACCCTTGCTTTTTCATTCTTTAACCCCAATTTCTTTGTCAGTTACCTGATTTCAATTGCTGTTTTCGGATTGTTTCAGGCCATGTATATGGCCAATACAGGTGGTGCGTGGGACAATGCCAAAAAAGTGGTAGAAGTGGATCTGAAGGAAAAAGGAACTCCGCTTCATGCCGCAACTGTAATTGGCGACACTGTCGGTGATCCATATAAGGACACAGCTTCTGTGGCACTGAACCCTATTATTAAATTCTCCACCCTGTTTGGTCTGCTTGCTGCTGAAATTTCTATTCACAACCTTCAGAAAACGGCTGAAACCGGTGGAACCAATTATTTCCCCTATATCGGTATTGTATTTTTCCTTACCGGTTTGTTCTTTGTTTACCGTTCCTTTTATGGAATGAGGATAAAAAAATAGCCACATTATTCTTGCACAAGGGAGCCTCCTGTATGACAGGGGGCTTCTTTTTTTCAGTCTTCATCTACTTTAAGTACAGCCATGAATGCTGATTGGGGAACTTCAACAGAACCAATCTGTTTCATTCGTTTTTTGCCTTTCTTTTGTTTTTCAAGCAATTTTCTCTTTCGGGTTATATCGCCTCCATAACATTTGGCTGTAACGTCTTTTCTGACAGGTTTTATCGTTTCCCTTGCTATTATCTTGGACCCTATGGCTGCCTGAATAGCAACCTCAAATTGCTGACGGGGTATTAATTTTCTTAGTTTCTCACAGATTTTTCTTCCGTAATCATAGGCTTTATCCCTGTGAATTATAGCCGAAAGGGCATCTACCGGTTCTCCGTTGAGCATAATATCAAGCTTGATCAGTGATGATTCTTTCCAGCCTGCATTGTGGTAATCGAGTGATGCATATCCTCTCGAAATTGTTTTTAATTTGTCGTAAAAATCGAAGATAATTTCGGAAAGTGGCATCAGAAAACTTAACTCGACACGGGTAGGGGTAATATAAAACTGATTCTGAAGTACGCCTCTTTTACCAAGGCAGAGTTTGATAATCGGCCCAACGTATTCTGATTTGGTAATTATTTCGGCATTAATATAGGGTTCTTCAATGCTTTTAATACGTGAAAAATCAGGGAGTTCCGAAGGATTGTTAATGAATATTTCGTTGCCGCTGGTGAGATTGACTTTTACCGAGACGTTCGGAACAGTTGTAATTACTGTCATGTCAAATTCCCGTTCGAGCCTTTCCTGAATGATTTCCATGTGAAGCATGCCAAGAAAACCGCAGCGGAAACCATAGCCAAGTGCTGCTGAAGTCTCAGGTTCATAAACGAGTGAAGCATCATTCAGCTTGAGTTTCTCCATGCAGTCCCTCAGCTCTTCAAATTCTTCATTGACAACAGGATAAATGCCGGCAAATACCATGGGTTTAACGTCTTCAAAGCCCTGAATGGCTTCGCGGCAGGGGTTCAAATAGTGGGTGATGGTATCTCCGACTTTTACTTCACTGGCGGCTTTAATCCCCGAAATCAGGTAGCCGACATCTCCGGCAGTTATTACCTCACGTGGTACCTGATTAAGTTTGAGTATGCCTATTTCATCAGCTATATAGTCGTGCCTGGTGTTGACAAACATTACTCTTTCCCCTTTGCGGATGGTGCCGTTAAAAATTCTGAAATAAACAATGACTCCACGGTAAGAGTTATAGACAGAATCGAAAATCAATGCCTGAAGGGGAGCCTCCGGATCGCCTTTTGGTGAAGGTATTCGCTCTATGATAGCTTTTAATATTTCATCGACTCCTTCACCGGTTTTTGCACTGGCAAGTAAAATTTCTTCTGCCTTGCAGCCCACCATGTCAACAATCTGGTCTTTAACTTCCTCAATCATGGCGCCAGGAAGGTCAATTTTGTTGATGACTGGAATAATTACCAGATCGTGTTCGAGGGCAAGAAAAAGATTGCTGATGGTTTGTGCTTCTATCCCCTGGGTGGCATCAACCACTAGTAATGCCCCTTCGCACGAAGCAATAGCTCTCGAAACTTCGTAGGAAAAATCGACATGTCCGGGGGTATCAATCAGGTTGAGTACATAGTTTTGCCCGTCCAGCGTATATTCCATCTGAATGGCATGCGATTTAATGGTAATGCCTCTTTCACGTTCGAGATCCATGTCGTCAAGAACCTGTTCGACAAGTTCGCGTTCCGAGATGGTACGGGTTATCTGAAGCAGGCGGTCGGCCAGGGTGCTTTTTCCATGGTCAATATGAGCAATAATACAGAAGTTTCGGATGAATTTCATAACGCCTGCAAAGATACAAAGAGAAGGTGGTATGGATGAACAGGAAAGCTACCAGCAATTGTTGATACTGAATAATTCCAATTCGTTGAAAAAGAATTATTTGAATCTTTCCAGCATGATAGTAAGAATATCGATGGCTGATCTGGCTATTTTGGTACCAGGTCCGAAAATACCTGCCACACCGTGGTCGTACAGAAACTGATAATCCTGATGAGGAATCACTCCTCCGACAATAACCAGAATATCTTCCCTGCCAGCCTCTTTTAAAAGCCTGATAACTTCAGGAACCAGCGTTTTGTGGCCGGCAGCAAGGCTCGAAACACCCAGAATGTGTACATCATTTTCAACTGCCTGACGTGCTGCCTCGGCAGGGGTCTGAAATAATGGACCAATATCAACATCAAATCCTATATCGGCAAAGCTTGTGGCAATAACCTTGGCTCCGCGATCGTGGCCGTCCTGACCCATTTTGGCTACCATTATTCTTGGCCGTCTGCCGTCAAGCTCTGCAAACTCATCCGCCAGTTGACGGGCTTTTTCAAAATCCTTATCGTTTTCCATAATTGATGAATATACTCCTGATATAGATTTAATGGGAGGTGAGTATCTGCCGAACACCTTTTCCATGGCATAACTGATTTCTCCCAGCGTGGCTTTTTTACGTGCAGCTATGATAGAAAGCTCCAGCAGGTTTCCTTCTCCGCTTTCGCAGCATTTGGTAATATCGTTCAGACTTTCCTCAACCTCTTTCTGATTCCGCGAATTTTTAAGTTCTTTCAGTCTTTTGATCTGATTTTCCCTGACTGCAGTGTTGTCAACCTCCAGAATCTCAAGGGGCATTTCCTTTTCAAGCTTGTATTTATTTACTCCGACAATGATTTCTTCCCCGGAATCAATTTTAGCCTGTTTACGTGCAGCCGATTCTTCAATTCGTAGTTTGGGAAGCCCTGTTTCAATAGCTTTTGCCATACCACCCAGTTGTTCGACTTCTTCTATCAGCTTCCATGCTTTGTGAGCAATTTCATGCGTAAGAAATTCAACAAAGTAAGATCCTGCCCAGGGATCAACAGCTTTACAGATATTCGTTTCTTCCTGAATGTAAATCTGGGTGTTACGTGCAATACGTGCTGAAAAATCAGTGGGTAGGGCAATGGCTTCGTCCAGTGCATTGGTATGCAGGCTTTGGGTATGGCCTAAGGCAGCTCCCATGGCTTCAATACAGGTTCTGGCGATATTATTGAACGGATCTTGTTCGGTCAGGCTCCAGCCGGAGGTCTGGCAATGGGTACGTAATGCCATTGATTTTGGATTCTTAGGATTGAATTGCCTGACAATTTTGGCCCAGAGCATTCTGGCCGCTCTCATCTTGGCAATTTCCATGAAATGGTTCATCCCAATTCCCCAAAAGAATGAAATTCGTGGAGCAAAAGCGTCAATGTCGAGTCCTGCATGAATGCCGGTTCTGAGGTATTCAAGACCATCAGCAAGCGTATAGGCCAGTTCCTGAACTGCAGTGGCTCCTGCCTCCTGAATATGGTATCCGCTGATACTGATGGAGTTGAATTTTGGCATATTCTGCGAAGTATATTTAAAAATATCGGCAATGATGCGCATGGAGGGTTGAGGTGGATAAATATAGGTATTGCGAACCATAAATTCTTTCAGAATATCGTTCTGAATGGTTCCTGACAATTGATTGGGCTTAACTCCCTGTTCTTCAGCTGCCAGAATGTAAAAGGCCATAACTGGTAAAACGGCACCGTTCATGGTCATCGACACTGACATTTTATCCAGTGGGATCTGGTCGAATAATATCCGCATATCGAGGATAGAATCTATTGCCACACCTGCTTTTCCGACATCTCCAACCACTCTTTCATGGTCGGAATCGTAACCCCGGTGGGTGGCCAGATCGAAGGCTACCGAAAGTCCCATTTGTCCGGCTGCGAGGTTTCGTCTGTAAAAGGCATTGGAGTCTTCAGCTGTCGAAAATCCGGCATACTGGCGGATCGTCCATGGCTGCATGACATACATGGTGGAATAAGGCCCACGCAAGAAGGGCGGAATACCGGCTGCATAGTTCAGATGCTCCATGTTTTCAAGATCTTTCAGACTGAATTTTGGCCTGACACCAATCTGTTCAGCTGTCAGCCATACTGATTCCGGTGTGTCGTGAGATTCCTCTTTTTTAACGGAAATGCTTTTTATCTTTGAAAAATCAGGTCTCATAATTATTGATATTAGCTAATGATTTTGAATAATTTATGATATTCCAGCAGTTTTTCAAACAAATTTGTTTTCAGATGTATAAAATCGTCAACACCTGCCTGCAGCAATTCTTCTGATGCAACAGGATTGCCGGCCACTACTATTCTGACTTCAGGCAAACGTTGTTTGAGTTCAGGAATTATTTCTTTGGCAGCAGGAAGATATTCATCGTCAGCACTACACAAAACCACCACATCTGCTTTGTTTTCGACTGCATGGGAAATGGCTTGTCCGAAATCTGAAAAACGGATGTTTTCAATCACTTTATAACCGGCTACTCCGAAAAAGTTGCGTGAAAAAATCTGACGTGCAGTGGCCATGCCGGGATTTCCGAACGGCAGCATGAAGATAACCGGCTGATTACCACCTTTAACGACAAACATTTCGGTTTTTAAACGCAAGTCTTCGAATTCATAGGCTTTTCGGTAAGGCTGTATCACTTTTACACCAATATCAACGGCTTCGTCCTTTCTGAATAAAACGGGATCAATTTGCGGAAGCATTTTTTCGTTGATTTCGGGGTAGAGATTTACACCAAGAATTTTCTCTTTTCCACTGTTTACATTTTTTTTCCTTTCTTCGACCGTGTTTTCAATCAGGTTTTGGATATAACCGGACTCAACACATTTAAGATAGCCGCCTTTCTCTTCGATTTCAAGGAAAAGTTCCCATGATTTTTTATACAATGCATCTGTCAGAAAACCAATGTAGTAGGAACCGGCAGCCGGATCAACAACTTTGTTGAAATGTGATTCATCTCTCAGAAGGATCTGAATATTTTTAGCAATTCTTTTTGAAAACTCACCTGACTGTCTGAAAGTTGTGTCAAAAGGGAGCAAGGTGAGCAGATTGGCACCGCCAATGATGGCCGACATGGCTTCGGTAGTGGCTCTCAGGATGTTGGTGTGGGCATCATATACGCCCATGTTCCATTCAGAGCTGATGGCATGAATAAAGGCTTTTTTAGAGCAGTCTTTTTTTACAGCATACTGATTGGCAATCTGATACCAGAGCAGACGGGCAGCCCTGAGCTTGGCGATTTCCGTAAAATAAGATGAACCTGTTCCCAGTGTCAGCTGAAAATGATTCAAAAGATTGTCGGGCGAAAGGCCTTTTTCTGTCAGTAAATCAATATATTCAACAAGGATGGAAAAAACTATTGCCAACTCCTGAACGGCATCAGCACCACTGTTGTGGAAGATATTTCCTTTGATATTCAAGGCTTTAAACTCGGGCAAAATGGCATCGACCGTGTCGAACAGTTCGGAAAGTCGTTTGGCAAGTGCATCGTAAGAGTCTGACAAATAACCATTTGTGATTAAAAATGTCAGCGGGTCATGATCGAAGCAACCCCTGAAACCTGATGAATCCTGATTGTTCATTACCAGATATTCATTCAGGAGTCCCCTGAGAAAACGGTTGCAACTGGCAGCAGAAAATGACAGAAAATTTTCTTTCAGGTTAATTCCATTCAGCAACTGGGCAGCTTTTTCAACATTATTAATATGTCTTGCATTGAAGCCAATGGCATTGACGCCTGACTGAATGAAATGCCGTGCTTCTTCATTGGCCTGAATGGGGTCAGCCGTATTGATTTCATGAAAAATAAGCCAGTCATTGGTATTTCGCTGGTACTGTATGATAGCTTCCTGTTCATGAAAATCAATCTTCTCATAAATATCCGACCTGTAGTACGGATAGACTTCAATGCCTTCCTGTGTTTTCCAGACCAGCTTTTTATGAAAATCCTGCCCTTTCAGGTCTTTTAATATCAATTCTTCCCATTCCTCGTTTGAAACAGGTTTAAATTCTTCAAAAAGTTTCATATTTATTTGGTCATCCATTGTTTATCTTTAAGTTTTAATCATTTAAAAAGCTTAAACTGTTATTTGAAAAACAGGCAAAACTATAAACTTATTTGATTCAACAACTGAATCCGGCTTCAAATTTAAATCAAGAAGAGGAAATAATAAAGATCTTTGATTTAAAATCATAATTCTGAGTTGATTGCAGGCTTAAAAAAGAGTTTCCGGTTTTAAAAAAAAATTATCAGGTTGGTAAAACTTTGTTATTTTTGCCTTAAATTAGAATGTTTCTAAATTAAATGACAGAGAGGATAAAAGATACCGGCCAGATGATGATGTTGAAAAAACTTTCTGAAATGAAGAAAGGAGAAGAGGGTGAAATTTTCAATATTCTGGCTAAGGGTGAAATCCGGAAACGTCTGATTGATTTTGGAATTCTGAAAGGATGTCAGTTCAGGGTTATCCGCAAAGCTCCGTTGGGTGACCCCATCGAAATCAGGATTAATAATTTTTTGCTTAGTCTTCGGCTGGAGGAGGCGGAGCTCATACAGGTCAGGCAAAAATTATGAAAGACCTTTCTGTCATTCATGTTGCATTAGCAGGAAACCCGAATAGCGGTAAGACATCTTTGTTTAATGAGCTGGTCGGTACGAACCGTAAAGTGGGGAATTTCGCAGGGGTTACGGTGGAAAGGGTAGAAGGGACGTTAATTCATAAAAACTATCAGATCAGGCTGATTGACCTTCCCGGGACTTACTCACTTTCAGCCTATTCACCGGAAGAGCAGGTAGCCCGTGATTATTTGATTTTCGAGAAGCCCGACATTATTATTCATGTCATCGATTCTACCAACCCTGAGCGTAACCTGTTGTTTACCACACAGTTGCTCGAGCTTGAAAAAAAAGTTATTAGCGCTTTTAATATTTATGATGAAGCTGTTAAATCGGGGATTAAGGTTGATGAAAATAAGCTGCAGATTCTGCTTGGTACCCCGGTCGTTCCTGTATCTTCAAGAACAAAGCTTGGAATAAACCGTCTGGTGGATACCATCATCAGCCTGTATGAAGACAGGCAGCCAATGGTAAGAAAGTTTCATTACCATGAATTTGTTGAAGAAAGATTGCTCAGATTATCAGAAATTCTTTCTCAGGATATTGAATTAAAGCAGGCATACAATACCCGTTGGCTGGCCATTAAACTGCTGGAACATGATGAACAGGTTTATAAGTTGATAAAAGACAGGGCAATCTGGATGAAGGCATTTCCGTTACTTACCGCCATGAGCAGGGAAATTCAATACCATTTTAAAGAAGAGCCGGATGAAGTCATCAATGAAAACAGGTTTTCATTTGTCAAAGGTGCGGTGCAGGAAACCATTGTTTTCAGCAGAAAAAGAAAATATTCTTTCACAGATATACTTGATTTTCTTTTAATTAACCGAATTACCGGCATTCCGTTTTTCATTATTTCGATGTGGGCGGTGTTTCAGCTTGTTTTTCAATTGGGAGAATACCCTACACGATGGCTTGAAATTGCATTTGCCTGGCTGGGAGAGATGGTAACCCTGAACATTTCAAACGACATACTTAAATCCATCATTGCTGATGGAATTATCAGCGGGGTGGGGGGAGTTCTTTCATTTTTACCCAATATACTTTTGTTGTTTTTTGCCCTTGCCATTCTGGAGGGAACAGGATATATGGCACGTGCTGCCTTTGTGGTCGATAAAGTCATGCATTCCTTTGGGCTTCATGGGAAGTCAGCCATTTCGCTCATAACGGGGCTGGGATGTTCCATTCCGGCATTTATGTCAACAAGGACATTGAAAAGTCAGCGCGACAGAATAACTACCTTATTAATAATACCTTTTATGAGTTGCGGGGCTAAGCTGCCGGTTTATATTCTTATTATCGGGGCATTTTTCCCTGTTAAATATGCAGGAACAGCTCTTTTCGGGGTTTATATGACGGGGATTATTCTGGCTTTACTTTCTGCAAAGCTTTTTAAATCAACTATTTTCAGGGGTGAATCAGAGCCATTTGTCATGGAATTGCCACCTTACAGGCTTCCTTCTCCGAAATCATTGTTTTTTCAGATGTGGAACAAAGCCGAGATGTATCTGAAAAAAGCAGCCACAACCATTCTGATTGCATCACTGATCATCTGGCTGGCCAGTAATTTTCCGAAAAACATTCGTCTTCACCAAAGCAATTCTTATCAGATTAAACAAACTTCAGAAAATCCATACCTCCTGCCGGAAGAAAAAGTCAGCATTATTAATGAGCTTGAAGCAAAAGAATCAGCACTGCAACTGAAATATTCTGTCATCGGCAGAATCGGAACTTTTATAGAGCCTGTCATTCAGCCACTTGGCTTTGACTGGCGTATCGGAATCAGTCTGATTACCGGATTTGCAGCAAAAGAACTGGTGGTTTCGTCAATGGCTACCATTTATTCACTGGACAAAAGCAGTTATGAATCAACCAAAACCCTTCAGCAAAAGCTGAAAAATGATTACTCTTTTTCAACTGCCCTGTCTCTATTAATGTTTGTACTTATTTATGTCCCTTGTATCGCTGCCACTACTATTTTTCATCGCGAAGCCGGAAAAACAAAATACACAGTGCTTTATGTAGGATATACCCTGCTGACAGCATGGACCATGTCTTTTCTTATTTATCAGATATTCAATATTTTATAAGATTTTTAGCTTAAGGCTTTGTCTAAAAACTGATTCAGGGGAAATAATATCCTGTAAACTTCCACAATTTTTTCAATCAGATTTTCTGAAAGTAAATCCCTCTCACTCAACTCATGAAAAGGGGCAATGCTTTTGTATTTCAGCCATTCGATGCCCTCAAAGTCCGGGTCGAAATTCTTTGGCGGGCGTTTCAGTTTATCTTCCCAAAATTTAATTTTATACTTCTGATAATCAGGATGTTCAACAATAGATTTGAAATCATCGTAATGATGATAAATTTCACTGCGGATTCTGGCAAGCGCTTCCGGCATGGGCATATAGATACCCGCTGAAACAAAGTATTCGCCCGGCTGAATATGAAAATAATAACCACTATGATGACTTTTAAAACCATCTTTTGAAATAAAAGCTCCAAAATTATTTTTATATGGAGTTTTATCTGCCGAAAACCGCGTATCCCTGTAAATACGGAAAACACAGTTTTTGGGATCTACCTGACTGATACTTCTGTCAAATGCAGAAATGCCTTTAATGATTTTGCCAATGGTTAACAAAAACAACCTGCGGTTTTCCTCATACAGTTGTTTGTTGGCATTAAACCATTCGCGGTTGTTGTTTTTTTCAAGAGCTGATAAAAATTCAAGTATGGATTTCATGATTCATGGTTAACAATAATACTGCAAAGATGCACAAAACGATGCCTATCCAGTTGTACCACCTGAGTTTTTCCCTGAAAAAAAGTAAGGATACAAAAATGCTGAATAAAACGATACCGATATGATTGACGGCAAAAACAGAGGCAGAGACAAGGCCTGATTTGTTTAATGCCTGAATGAAAAAATAA
>JAAYUY010000107.1 GCA_012517435.1 Sphingobacteriales bacterium
ATGGGGCAGTTTGCCAATTTCCTTCGTATGCAACATCAGAAATTTCAGTATCACCAGTTTAATAAAGTTCAGGGACTTCCTTTTATGGTCTTCGAGCTGAAGGAAAAATTTGTTAAAATGCTTGAATCTTAATCATTATGGATATGACCAATCATAACATGACGGATATTCCTGTTTTGACAAAACAGGATTTTATTCCGGAAGGCGATGTAAAATGGTGCCCGGGTTGTGGCGACTATGTGGTATTAAATGCCGTTCATTCTATCCTTCCCGAAATAGGAAAAAAAGTTGAAGATATTGTATTTGTTTCTGGTATAGGATGCTCTTCACGATTCCCATATTATGTCAATACCTATGGATTTCATGGCATTCATGGCAGGGCACCTGCTATTGCCAGTGGGATAAAAATTGCCAATCCGAATTTGTCAGTATGGCAAATTACGGGAGACGGTGATAGTATGGCCATTGGCGGAAATCATTTTATTCATGTCATACGCAGAAATATTGACATCAACATCATTATTCTGAATAATAAAATCTATGGCCTGACCAAAGGACAGGCTTCACCCACTACTCCTCTTGGAAGTGAAACAAAATCATCTCCTTATGGCACCATTGAACAGCCTTTCCGTCCTGGTCTGCTTACTATTGGAGCCAGGGGTCAGTTTTTTGCCCGCCTGCTCGATACCAATCCGAAAATGATCAGGGATGTATTGCTTGCTGCCGAAAAACATAAAGGAACTTCCGTTGTTGAAGTTCTTCAAAACTGTGTCATCTTCAACAATCAGGTACATGCCATTGTTACCAATAAAGAAACCCGTGATGACCATCAGCTTCATCTCGTTCATGGCGAACCAATGCTTTTTGGCCCTAATAAGGAAAAAGGTATTATTTTTAACCCTAAAACCATGAAACTTGAAAAGGTCATAGTGGGCGAAAACGGTATTACCATTGACGATATTCTGGTTCATAATGAAAAAACACAGGATTATACGATGCACCTGATGTTGCTTCAGCTTCATCCACCTGATATGCCGCTTGCACTGGGCGTTATCCGAAACGTTGATAAACCCTCCTACGATGAATTGCTTGTAAATAAAATGAAAGAAGCTAAAGAAAAGTCTAAATACAAAAGTTTTGAGGATATGCTGTTTAGCGGGGATGTTTATGAGCTTTGAGAGGATTTGCCTGCATTCAGTAAAAATACAACATTTTTCTTTTCAGGCTGAAAACTGAGTTTTTTCCATTCTTTTACAGGTAGGGTGTTGATTTTCTCAGTATTACCAAATAATTCCATGGCCACGCAGAGCCATGTTTCCGGCTTGAGTATAGCTATTAGCTCTTTGAAAACCGCCTGATTCCGGTAGGGAGTGTCCATAAAAATCTGCGTATAACCAGATTTAAATGATTCATTTTCAATTTTTTGTAAAAAAAGCTTTCTTTGGTGGGGTTTAACAGGCAAGTAGCCATGAAAAACAAATTGTTCAGCATTAAGGCCGGAAGCTGTCAATGCAAGCAGAATGGAAGACGGACCGCTTAGGGGAACTACCCGGATATGATGATGATGGGCGGCAAGAATGATTTTTTCTCCCGGATCAGCTATTGCAGGGTATCCTGCATCACTCACGAGTCCCATATCTTCTCCCTTTAACAACGGTATGATGATACCTTCAATTTCATTTTCATTGCTGTGTTCATTGTATTCGTAAAAATTTATTCCTTCAAAAGGTGTTTTCACTCCGGCCAGCTTGAGCAGATGATTCACAGGTTTTCTGCTTTCAACAATAAAATGTTTTAACTTACGGATAACCTGATAGTTATATTCAGGAATGCCGGAATTTTCAATTGATTGGGAAATCAGATTAGGCAACAAGTAAAGGATAGCACTCATGAAGAGATAGTTAAAAAAACTTCCGCAAAGATACTGAATAGTAACATAATGAGGAGGCTTTTGTACCTTTGCAGAAGTTTAGAGTTGTGGGCCCAGCAGGACTCGAACCTGCGACCAATTGATTATGAGTCAACTGCTCTAACCGACTGAGCTATGGGCCCTCTTTTGAGGGTGCAAAGATAAAGTGCTTTTAACAAAGGAGGATATGGCGATTATAAAAAATTTGTTTTTTGATTTTGGTGGCGTTTTGTACAGAATTGAACCGGAAAGGACTCTTGAGGCTTTGGGCAGGCTTCAGATTCCTGTTGCCGACTGGCTGAACCAAAAGGAGAATATTTTTTTCAGGTTTGAAAAAGGAGAAATAAGTTCTGCAGATTTTATTCGTTTTTTACAGATGAGCAGCCCGTTTCAGCCTGATGAAGACGAAATTGTGGAGGCTTTTACCGCCCTTTTAATCGAATTGCCCCTCGAAAACCTGAGAATGCTGATTCGTCTTGCCCGCCATTATAACTGCTTTCTGGTGTCGAACACCTGCGAAATACATTATCAAAAATTCAGTAAACAGATTTATTCCTCTCATCTGAAAAAGCGCTTTTATGACCTCTTTCTGAAAGAATATTATTCATTTGAATTAGGCCTCCGCAAACCTGAGCCGGAATTGTACAGTTTTATCCTTCGTGATTCAGGCAAAAAACCTGAAGAATCGCTGTTTATTGACGATGATGAAAAAAATATCATAGCAGCTAAAAATGCAGGTTTTCTGACATTTCACTTTGGAAATGAAGGCTTTTGGCATGAACTTATCCATAAGTTTAACCTTTTAATCTGAAAGGTATGAAGAAATTTGTCCTGATTATTCTTTTACCAATTACTTTTATTTTTGGTTGTATGAAAAAGAAGACAGTTGATTTAATTGTGTTTAATGCAAAAATATATACGGTTGATAGCTTGTTCAGTACAGCCGAAGCTGTAGCTATAGCACAGGGAAAATTTGTTGCTGCCGGCACTACGGATGAAATTCTGCACAGATTTAAGGCTGATAAAATGCTCGATCTGAAGGGAAAAACAGTTTATCCCGGATTTATTGATGCACATAGCCACTTTTACGGTTATGGCCTTTTTGCCCAAAGAATTGATTTAACTGCCACTACCTCTTTTGAAGAAATCTTAGATATTGTAAAAAAATGGGCTGATGAAAACCCTGAAGGCTGGATAATCGGCAGAGGCTGGGACCAAAATAAATGGAAACAAACAGAATATCCTGATAACCAGTTATTAAATGAATTGTTCCCGGATCGTCCTGTGATGCTTACACGAGTGGATGGACATGCTGTTTTGGTAAATAATAAAGCATTGGAAATCAGTGGATTGAAATTGAACGAAAATAAAAAGTTTGCGATATTTAAGAAAGACAGGTTTACAGGGATTTTACTCGATAATGCAGCTGACATAGTAAAAGATGCTGCAAACCATCCGGCTGATGAAGAAATAGTCAGGGCATTGAAAGTTGCTCAGGAAGAATGTTTTAAATCAGGCCTGACCACCATTTGTGATGCCGGACAAAAGGTCAGATTTATTGAAATTATGGACAAACTTCAGCAAAAGGGTGAGCTTAAAATCAGGATTTATGCCATGCTGGATCCTGAAGATGAAAGTGTTCGTTTTATCAACGAAAAAGGCATTTTCAGGACTGGACGGCTAACCGTAAGAGCCATAAAATTATATGCAGACGGAGCTTTAGGTTCACGGGGAGCCTGCCTGCTCATGCCCTATTCCGATATGCCCGAAACCAAAGGCAGCATTTTGTTTTCAAATGATTTTTACAGCAAATACTGTGAAGTGGCTTATGCCAGCAACTATCAGGTGTGTATGCATGCCATCGGTGATTCAGCCAACCGTTTTGCTTTAACACTTTTTGCAGGATTTCTTAAAACAAGCAATGACAGAAGGTGGCGAATCGAGCATGCTCAGGTGATTAATGAGGCTGATTTCGGGATGTTCGGGAAATACAACATCATTCCATCCGTTCAGTTTGTGCATGCTGTTTCCGACATGGGGTGGGCAGAAAAACGGCTTGGGAGCAAGAGACTTCAGAATGCTTATGCTTACAAAAAACTGATGTCTCAGAACGGGTGGATTCCTTATGGGAGCGATTTTCCTGTCGAAGAAGTCAACCCATTGCCGGGCTTTTATGCAGCTGTTTTCAGAAAAAATTTTAATGGAGAGCCTGAAGGGGGATTTTTACCTGAGAATGCCATTTCCCGTCAGGAAGCCCTTAAGGCAATGACTATCTGGGCAGCAAAAGCCTGTTTTGAAGAAAATGACAGAGGCAGCATTGAATCGGGAAAAGCAGCCGATTTTGTTGTGATGGATACCGATTTGCTTAACGCTGATGAAAAACAAATCAGACAAGCCAAAGTGCTGAAGACTTTTGTGGGAGGCGAGGAAGTGTTTTCTGAACAATTAAATCATTAGTAAGATTTTTGCAACATCAAACTATATGAATCTCAGGCACATATTTCTGTTTCCCCTGCTGATATCCACATTTGGCTCAAACGGCCAGACCACCGATATTTCAATTCCTGAAAAGATTAAAAACAGGATGAACAACATAGAAATACTGGGCTTCAGCCAAAATAATTATTATGTGGTCAGATACAACAAAGCCATGCAGCAGGAATTCGTTTTCAGTCGCTACAACAAAGACCTGCAACTTGCCGGACAACTTGAATTTCAGATAGATAAAGGAAATGATATTGAAGAAATCCTGCTGGTCGATAAAAATATTCATATTTACTATTCTGCTTACGACAGGGAAGAAAAAGCTTATAAGCTATATTGTACGGTACTTACAGGCAGATTGGCTTTTCAGAGCCGCGACAATCTGGTAGCCTCTGCCAAAGTAACTTCCTCTTCTAAAACTTTCCGGATTACTTATGACAAGGTATTCAAAAGAGTTTTGGTCATGTATCCGAAATCTATTGAAAATGATTTGGTTAACTTTGGTTTTGTTCAACTGAGTCCCTCATTGGAGGTGCTGAAAACTTATCAGAGTGTAATTGTTCCTGAAAAAGAGTTTTCCGTTGAACAGCTTAGCCTTGCTGCCGGTAATGCCGGTATGATTATCAGGAGAAATATCAGTGGTGGTTTTTTGAAAGGGACAAAGGAACAATTAAGCTTTCTGCGAATCAATCTTGAAAAAGAGTCTGTTTCTTCAGTCAATCTGTTCAATGATAGCCTGAGCTTCAGCAGTGTGGTATATAAATTTGATTATCTTAACAACAGGTTTGTTTTCAGTGGCTTTTACCATACTGACGATAAAGAGACAGATAAGGGTCTCGGGGTTATCTTTATACCGGTAACAGTGGATTCGTTGCGGATTAATTTTATTCCTTTCAGTACAGACATGATTGCTACACTTGAAGGAGCAGGGTCGAACAAAAAAGGATTACGTGATTTTTATGCAAAAAAAGTTTTTCTCCGCGATGATGGTGGTTTTTTGTTTTTGGCTGAAAAATTTACCATTGTCAAAGAGGTCATGAACAATTATTATTCGCTCAACAACGTTTATATCCGTTATTTTTATCGTTTTAGCGATGTATTGGTGGTTTCTGTAAATCCTTACGGAAATATAACATGGACAAAAGTGATTCGCAAAGAGCAGACTACACTGAATGACGAAGGTTTTTATTCGTCTTTTCATTCCACCTCGCTTCACAACAAGGTAGTGATATTCTTCAATGATATTTCCCGCAGCAGCTGGAATCTGATTTATAATACCATTGATCCGGATGGGAATATTAATTATCAGATTTTATACACGAGCGCCAATCTGGCCGGAACAGCTATACCACGTAATGCCCGGCAGGTCAATGCTAGTGAAGTGATAATACCTGTTATAAATGTCAGCAAAGGTTTTTCGCTGCTCAGGGTAAGGTTTTAAAAAAAAAGCCGCCAGAATGAGTGGCGGCTTTGTCAGAAAGTTCTCAAATAACTTATTTTTCAGGCATTAACACTATCTGAATGTAGTGGTTTGTATTGATATATTTTTTGGCATATTCCATTGCATCCTTCTGGTTGAAGCTTTTTACAATATCCTCATATTTGGGATAGTCTGAAAAATTCTGTTTGTTGTAATAGTATGAATTGATGGTATTGAGCCAATACCTGTTTTCACGGACATTTACTTCACGGGTACGCAGTGCGGTTTCTTTGACCTTGTTCAGGTTTATTTCTGAAGGTCCTTCAGTTTTCAGCTTGTTGATTTCGTCAAATACTGCAGCTACCAGTTTATCAACATTTTCAGGGGCACAACCAAAATAGATATTCAGGCTGTAGCTTTCTTTCGGATATTTCTTCTGTGTAACCCATGCGCTGATGCCATAGGTGCCTGACTGGTCTTCCCTGATGTTTTCCCTTAACCTTATATTCAGAATATCTTTCATCAGGTCGAGTTTAAGACGTGTTTCCATATCATAGCTGAAAACACCCGGGAAAGTAATATAAACGGTTGCCTTGGGCTCTTTTCCTTTATAAATGGTACGTTTAACTATTCCTGCAGGCTCTTTGACATTCAGGTCAACAAAACTTTCTTTGCGGTTGGTTGAGGGAAGTCCGCCAATATATTGTTCAATTAGCGGTTTTGCTTTTTCGAGGTCAATATTGCCGACAAAAATAAATACGAAGTCGCTGGCATCACTGAAACGGTCTCTGAATATTTCCATCATGCGGTCGTGGCTGGCTTTTTTAAGATCATCCAGGGTTACAGGCATAAAACGTTTGTGATAATTGTTGGTGATGGCCTGAATACTGTCGTTGAAAACATCGCTGGGAGAAGCTCCTTTGTTTTTAAGCGATTCGGTTTCGTTGGTGATAAAATTGTTGTAAGCCTTGACATCTTTTCGGGGCTGTGTAAAGTATAAATAAGTCAGTTGCAGGAGCGTTTCAAAATCTGCAGGGGTTGAGTTACCCTGAAATCCTTCGTCATTCAGACTGATGTAAGGAGTAACGGAAACCACTTTTCCGGCAAGCAACTTCTGCAATTCAACATTTTCAAATTCTCCGAGACCGCTCATGTCGATAACGTCTGCACTATATTCTGCCGAAATATCGTCTTGTTCGGGATAAACCGATCTGCCTCCGAAACTGAATGCACGCATCAGAATTTCATCGTTTTTAAAGTCGGTTTTTTTAATGATGACTTTTGCTCCGTTTTCGAGTGTCCATTCTACAGCTCCCATTTCTGCAATTTCTTTTTCTGCAATAACTTTTTTGGGAGCGGGTGCTTTTTCAATCAATGGTTTGTCAATCACCTTGTCCACGTATGCCACTATGCTCTGGTCATTTTTAACTTCGTTCAGGATTTTAAGCACATCTTTTTCTTTGGGCAGTTTTATTTCCTTTTTTTCTGGAAACATCATGACAATGACCATGTTTTTATCAGTGGATAGTTTTGCCGATAAGGCGTTTACATCTTCAAGAGTTATTTCGGGCAGGAATTTTTTGTAAAGTTCATATTCAAATTCAATTCCTGGCATGGGTTCACCTTCGAGATGGTGGCGCTGAATTTCAGAAGCAAAATTGGCTGATTTTACCTGATTGCGTTCATTGTAGAGCTTTTCCATCCCTTTCATCATGTCAAGCTTTTGACGTTCAAGCTCGGTACGGGTAAATCCAAAACGCTTAACCCTTTCATTTTCAGTCAGTAATAGTTTTAAGGTTGCAAGAGCCTGATTGTTTTTGGCCATACCAATCAACATATAAGCACTTTTCGCCCTGACTATGCTTCCCTCTCCGGTTGTTGCAAACATAAATGGCGGATTTTCTGATTGTGCTATTTCGCTGATTCTTTCGTTCAGCATGCCGATATATAGCTGACGAATCAGATTTTCCTTATATACTTCATAACTGCCTTGTTTTACAGGGTCGTGTTTGATGAAGACCTGAACAAGGTTGTAGGGAAATTCTTTGTCGGCAGTGATGGAAACCAATGTCTTGTCATGATCAGGTACTTCGTAATTTTTTCTTTCCCTTGGATTCTCCTTTTTGGGGATGGGCGAAAAATATTTGTTGATGAGAGCAATCACATCATCGGCTTTAAAATCGCCAACAGCAGCCACGGCTATCAGGTCGGGGCGATACCAGTCGTTGTAAAAGCGGGTAAAGACATCATAGGGAGCTTTTTCAAAAACTTCCGGTTTCCCGATAACCATTCTGTCAGCATAATGGCTGTTCAGAAAAAGTTTGGGGAAATACTGACGCGACATACGCTCCTGTGCCCCCTGGCCTAATCGCCATTCTTCCTTGATAACGCCTCTTTCCTTGTCGATTTCTTCCTTTTCAAAACTGACATTGTGTGCCCATTCTGAAAGTATTTGTATGCCGGTATCCAGATACTGGGGTTTGTCAAGAGGAATGGTCAGCATGTAAACGGTTTCATCAAAGCTGGTGTAAGCATTCAGCTCTGCTCCGAATTTCATCCCGATGGACTCAAGAAAATTGATGAGTTCATGTTTCTGAAAGTTTTTCGTTCCGTTAAATGCCATGTGCTCACAGAAATGAGCAATCCCTAACTGGTCGTCATCTTCGAGTATTGATCCTGCATTGACAATAATTCTTAATTCTGCCCTGTTTTTGGGGTATGAATTCTCTCTGACATAATATTTGATGCCATTGGGCAGGGTGCCTGTTTTAACGCGGCTATCAAGAGGAATTTCTGATTTAAGGTCTGAAGGTACTTTAATTTCCTGACTCAAACCAATACTTGTCAGTAACAGAAAAATGCTGACAAGCATCATGATTTTTTTCAATAAAAAATTTTTCATAATCAACAACATTAACATTTTAAAAGGGTGCAAAGTTAAATTAATTATTAAACGTAAAATGACTTGCAAATTGTCTTTAGGCTGAAATATTGTCTGGCTTTCAGGATTTTAAAAATTTCTGCCGGGAAATAAAGGTGGATTAAGGCTTAAGTTTTCAGGACTTATAAAAAACAGAGAATTAAAAATCAGTGAATCAGTACCTCTTCAACTTGGTAGCCGTAATAGCCACAGAAAACCTAAAAAGTTGCATCTTTGCAGTCGAAAAATGGTGGTTTATGGAATATCCTTCTGAGGTAATCAGAGAATTGGTTGAGCAACTGACAAAACTTCCGGGCATTGGAAAACGGACAGCCCTTCGTATGGTTCTCAGCCTGCTGAAAGATAAAGATACGGAGGTTGAAAAGCTGGGTGAGCTGATTAAAAACCTTAAAACAAAAATTAAATATTGCCAGATATGCCATACCATCAGCGATGATGATGTTTGTAAGATTTGTTCCGACCATCAGCGGGATAAGGAAAGCATTTGTGTGGTGGAAAGCCACCGCGACCTGATTGCCATTGAAAACACCGGGCAATACAGGGGTCTTTATCATGTTTTGGGCGGATTGATAAATCCGCTGGAAGGAACCGGCCCCGATGATATTCACCTCAACAGCCTGCTTCAGCGGGTTGAAAGGGAAAATCCAAAAGAGGTTATCTTTGCTTTGTCGGCAACCCTTGAAGGGGATACAACCATGTATTATATCGGAAAAGAGCTTAATGCAAAAAATGTAAGAACATCAGTCATTTCCCGCGGCATTTCTGTTGGCGGAGAACTGGAATTTGCCGATGAAATTACTTTAGGTCGCTCCATCCTGCAACGGACGCCTTATAAAATCTAAATGATGATTCTTTCGGTCGTTATTGTTAATTACAATGTCAAGTACTTTCTTGAACAATGCCTCATTTCTGTAAAGAAGGCTATTGATTTCATGAAAGAAAAAAATCCTGAATTTCATTCAGAGGTCTTTGTGGTTGACAATAATTCCGTTGACAGTTCAGTCAGTATGGTAAAAAGCAAATTTCCTGATTGTCAGCTGATTGCGAATAAAAACAATGTGGGGTTCAGCGCTGCCAACAATCAGGCAATCAAAGTGGCAAAAGGGAAATATATCCTTTTACTCAATCCGGATACGGTAGTAGAGGAAAATACCTTTTGGGAAGCAGTCAGATTCTTTGAAGACCATCCCGATGCCGGAGGTCTTGGTGTGAAAATGATTGACGGAAAAGGCAATTTTCTTCCTGAATCAAAACGAAGCCTGCCTACTCCGGAAGTGGCATTTTATAAAATCTTTGGTTTTTCAAAGTTTTTTCCCCGCTCAAAACGTTTTGGGAAATACCACCTGAGCTATCTTGATGAAAATCAGATACACGAAGTGGAGGTGCTTTCGGGAGCCTGTTTTTTTATCAGAAAAGAGGTGCTGGATAAAACAGGCCTGCTCGATGAAACCTTTTTCATGTACGGAGAGGACATTGATTTGTCATACAGAATAATCAGGGCAGGCTTTAAAAATTATTATCTGCCGGTAACAAGAATTATTCACTATAAAGGCGAAAGCACTAAAAAAAGCAGTGTCAACTATGTCATTACCTTTTACAAGGCAATGATCATCTTTGCTCAGAAACACTTTACAGGAGGAAAAGCATGGTTTTTTTCCGTTTTGATACATCTGGCCATTTACCTGCGTGCCTTTCTGGCTATTTCGCACCGTTTGTTTAATGCCCTGATCCTTCCAGTTGCCGATATGGTTTTAATTTATCTCGGTTTAAATGCAGTCAGGATATTCTGGGAAAATGTCGGGCATGGCATTCCTTATCCAAGAGAGCTGATAATCAAATATTTTCCGCTTTATACACTCATTTGGGTGTTGTCACTGGCTTTTGTCAGGGGGCATGTCAAACCTTTTTCAATCGGAAAAATTACCAGAGGTATTTTACTTGGCGCTGTGGTCATCAGTATTTTTTATGCTTTTTTAAGTGAATCCGAACGTTTTTCTCGTGCCATCATTATTCTCGGGACTCTGTCTTCTTTTATGCTGACTTTTTTTAACCGTTTGGTCATTTCGTACATTCAGACAGGCTCGCTCCGGCTGAATTTCAACAAAAACCTCAGAATCGGAATTATCGGGAAACAAAAGGAATATCAGCGTGTCCGCCAGCTTCTTGACCATTCTGCTGTTGAATACAGTTTCTGCGGAAATATTTCACCTGATGAACAAAATATTCAGGATGAGGATTTTATCGGTAATGTTTCACAAATCGATGAGATTGTTAAAATTTATAAACTGAATGAGCTGATTTTTTGTGCAGAAGACATTTCATCTTCCCGCATTATCCGGCTTATGACAAGCATTGGCGACCGTCAGCTCATTTATAAAATTGCTCCGCCTCAGAGTCTTTTTATCATAGGCAGCAATCACAAGAATAAAACGGGAGACCTCTATACCATTGATATTCAGCTTTCTTTACTTCAGCCTGAGAATAAATTCAACAAGCGCATGTTCGACATCACTTCCGCTGCACTTTTCCTGATATTTTCACCCCTCCTGGTTTGGCTGGTCAAAGACAAAAAAGGTTTTTTCAGAAACCTGTTGTTTATTTTGTCAGGAAAAATTTCATGGGTAGGCTTTAATCCCCATGAAGACCTTTCAGGTTTTCCTTCCCTGAAAAAGGGGATATTTTATCCGGGCTTCAATACTTCCAAAACAACAGAAGTATCAGGCGATTTAAATCTTTTTTATGCCAGAGACTACAACCTGATGACCGACATTCAGATTTTACTCAGAAATTTTCACCATGCAGGTCGCCAGATCGAATAGCCGGAATTTTAACACTAATTTTGAACAATTTTCCAAATCAACACTATGGATTTTAATAAAGTTTTTAAAGTTGCTGAAATAGCAGAAATACTTGGTCGAAGGTTTACCGGCAATCCCGGCTTAGAAATTACAGGCATCAATGAGATTCACAAAGTAAGGCCCGGGGATATTACTTTTGTCGATATTGAAAAATACTACAAAAAAGCAATCTATTCAAAAGCTTCTCTGATCATTATCAATAATGAAGTAGATATTCCTGAAAACAAAGCATTGATTATCAGTGAAAATCCTTATGAAGATTATAAAAAACTGGTTTTACTGTTCAGGAAAGAGGAAAGAATTCCTGCTGAAGGTTTTTATTGTCACCCGGATTCTGAAATTGGCGAGGGGACCATACTCTATCCTCAGTGTTTTATCAGTCATGATGTCAAGATTGGCAGGAACTGTATCATTCATCCCAATGCAGTCATTCATGCAGGTACAGTGATTGGCGACAGGGTAATTTTAAAGGCTAACTGTGTCATCGGAGGAGATGCTTTTTATTACAGAAAACTAAGTGACGGATGGGAAAAATGGCCTTCCTGCGGAAGAACGATTATTGGTGATGATGTGCATATTGGTTCAGGCACCATGGTTGACAGGGGTGTTTCTGGCGATACCATTATTGGCAGGCAGACAAAAATTGATAATTTGTGTCAGATCGGGCATGGCGCTGAAATAGGGGAAAGATGTGTTATTGCCGGACAGGTAGCCATAGCTGGTAAAGTCATCATTGAAGAGGGTGTCCGTATCTGGGGACAATCCGGAGTGATTCAGTCGGTCAGGGTAGGGAAAGAGGCCGAAATTCTTGCCCGTTCATTGGTTACCAAAAGTTTACCGGGAGGAACCACCTATTATGGAAATCCTGCCCGTGAGGTCAGGCAGGCACTGAAAGAAATAGCTTACCTCAAAAACCTTCCTGAACTCATTGAATTATTAAGAAGATAAGAATCAGATTCTCAATGTTTCGTGATTATATTAGTTTGCTCAGGACTCTCACCTTCAAAAGATTTTTTAACGGGGTAAAAGTTGCCGTATCATTTTATTTATCAAGGCTTTTGCGAAAAACCATACACTGGGGCATGCCCATGAGCCTTTCGGTGGAACCAACCAATATCTGCAACCTGAAATGCCCTGAATGTCCGACAGGAATGAAAATACTGACCAGGAGGTCGGGAACACTTCATCCTGAGCTTTTCAGAAAAATCATTGATCAGGTTTATCCGACAACTCCTTATCTGACCTTGTATTTTCAGGGGGAACCTTACCTGAATCCCGACTTTTTTAATTTTGTCAACTATGCCCGAAAAAAGAAAATGTATGTTACCACTTCCACCAACGGGCATTTCCTGAATGAGGCAAATTGTGAGAAAACCGTCAGTTCAGGATTGAGTAAACTGATTATTTCCGTGGACGGAACCACACAGGATGTCTATCAGCAATACAGGGTGGGCGGTGATCTTCAGACGGTTATCCGCGGAATAAAATGCCTGATGGAAACTAAGAAAAAAATGAATTCCCTTTATCCCTTTGTTGTTCTTCAGTTTATTGTCTTCAGGCAAAATGAACATCAGATTGATGAAATCAGGAGAATTGCCCGCGAGACAGGTGTAGATTTTCTTGCCCTGAAAACCGCACAGGTGTATGATTATGAAAGTGGTAAAAACATTATTCCGGAAAACATCAAGTATTCAAGATACAGAAAAACAAAAGACGGCACATACATCATTCAGAATAAATATTACAACCATTGCTGGAGGAGCTGGCAGTCCTGTGTCATGACATGGGACGGTCACATTGTTCCCTGTTGTTTTGATAAAGATGCCCGCTACAAGGCAGGTTCCGTGCTTGAAAAACCTTTCAGGGAAATCTGGCACAGCGAAAGCCTAAATACTTTCAGGCAAAACATTCTGAAAGCAAGGAAAAATATCGACATTTGTACAAATTGTACGGAGGGAACAAAAATCTGGATTTGAAAAATCAGGCAAAAAATAGTGTAGTAAATAGTCAGGAAACTTTTTTTGAAAAAGTTTATGAGGTTGTTCGACAGATACCGTATGGAAGGGTCAGCACCTATGGCGATATTGCCGAATTTCTCGGGGCCAGAGGTTCAGCCCGTATGGTTGGCTGGGCAATGAATGCTTCCCATCAGGCTTATCCGCCTGTTCCGGCCCACAGGGTTGTCAACAGGCAGGGGCTTTTAACAGGAAAATTTCATTTTCAGACTCCTGATATGATGGAAAAACTGCTTCAAAATGAGGGTATTGAAGTTGAAGATAATCGGGTAGTTCATTTTATCAAAATCCGCTGGGTGCCCTCAAAAGAACTTATAAAAAGGGAAAAATGAAACAATTATTCATAGTCAGGCATGGGCATGCCCAAAATCAGACAGCAGGAAAAAGTGATCATGAACGACCACTGAGTGATCCGGGCAGGGATGAGGTAAGGCAACTTTCTGAGACCTTCAGAAAAAATGGTTTTGTCCCGGAAAAAATTATTTCAAGCACTGCCTTACGTGCTTTGGAGACCGCAAAAATCATCGCTTCGGCTTTTGAAATTCATGCAGATGAAATTGTTGCCGAAGACTTGCTCTATTCCTTTTACGATACAAACGATTTTATAGATATGCTCCAGACTTATGTAAATGATTGTCAGAAAGTTTGTGTGGTCGGACACAACCCCTTGCTGGCTGAAATGATTTTTGCTTTTACAGGAAGGCAAATCGTTCCATTATCTCCTGCTTCTGCAGTGGTTATTGAAATTGAATCCGACTCATGGCAAACATTAACAACTCAGAAAGGGATACTGAAATTTGTTGTTTCGCGTTGATTATTTCCTGATGATGAATTTGTAAAGAATGTCAAGATAGTTTTCATAGCCAAGCGTTTGAGGAACACCATCTTCCCCGTGTTTTGCACCTTCCACACGATAAATTTCGATATACGGGCCGTTGTAGTTTTTTAGCAATAATTCACTGTTGCCGATGGCAATATAATCGTCTTCAGTGCCGTGTAACCACAGGTAATACTGTTCGACAAACTGGATATAATAGGCGTTTCGCATGCCCAGGTCGGTCATAAATCTTGAAGGGACATTCAGGAGTGTTGATTCCTGTGTAATGTTATCGATAGAAGCAAGGGCCGACTCTGTAACCAGTTTCCATGGCTTAAAATCTTTAAAACCGGCAGCAATATAAACAGCAGGCCAGGTCCCAAGGCTGAAACCGTAAATAATGACTTTGCCAGGGTCAGCTCCCATTTTTTTCAGCCACAATAAACTACCTTCCACATCATGAACCATTTGCTCCGAAGTAGCCTTACCTTTTGACAAACCAAAGCCCAGATAATCCATCATCAGCACACCAAAACGGTTTTTCCCGCCACAATTGGCCAATAGTTTTGCCCTTGGCCAGTAAAAGTCAAGATGATCGCGCTGCCCATGACAATAAACGATAATGGTATCATTTTCAATTTGTTCCATGTCGCCAATATAGACTCCGTAAATCACTGAATGAGAGGGGTGTTTTTCGTCTGAATCGTTTGACGGAAAATTGACCACATGAGTCATTGAAGCAGGAATATCATATTCAGGAGGTAACTGCATATCGGTTTCGCCTGTATAATTGTCGAATTTATATTCGCTGATACTGTTGTCTCCCATAAATGCCAAATCATCCAGACGCAGGCACGAAGCCATCAAAATCAGTAATGCCGGAAAAAGAATCTTTTTCATATTAAAACCTTTTGGTGATGTAAAAATAAAGTCCATTTGCCCCATAATCTCCGGTAATGCTTCTATATGGAACAAAAGCATAGGTGTTTTCATGCGAAGGAGCAAGAAATTTCAGCTCAAGGCCAATATCATAGGTTTTGATGCGGAAAACATGCCCAATCTGGGGATTGATAAACCAGCGGTCATCAATTTCCTGACTATGTGCCCTGAGTTTGGTTAATTCAAACCAGTTTGATACCCCCAGATAAAAGTAATGATGTTGTTTGCCATATTGCCAATAAACATTTGCATCAAGCTGAGGCCACATCCTGACGTCTCCCCATTTTGGATTTAAAACAAAATTCACGGCCGGAGAAACCGACAAACCCGGTAACCATTGTTTCTGATTCAGCAGGTTGATCACAAAACCCATGTCGGTCTGAAAGTTTCCGAAAACCAGAGAAGTCAGGTGTAAACCTGCGAAAAAGGTCGAACCGGAATCAAATCCATATCCGTAATACACTGAGCTCAACGGAGCAGGAATTGTTAATCCCTGATAATCAAACAAATGACCACCAATGTTCAGACCGGCTGCATGTTCCCCTTTGTTGAG
>JAAYUY010000108.1 GCA_012517435.1 Sphingobacteriales bacterium
ATGAAAAACATCCGGAGTTCCGGGCTGCTGTCGGAGACTGGCAAGTTCCAGAAAGGACAGATGAAATTTTTCACCCAAAGTTTTCTTGAGATAAATAAAATTAAGTGATTTTATTTTAGAAAGGCTTTCTTTCTGGATAGATTTAATGCTTTGAGTCAGGGTATCAAAATAATAGAGGGTTTGAAAATAACGGTAATCTTCACCAAAAACATTTTCGTCTCTGTTGTTCCATGAAAATCCTGCATCTGCCTGAATATCAGATTTTTTATATTTCAGTAGCAAACCATCGTATTGCATACCCATGTTTCCCCAGTCACGCCTCGACAATAGTCTTTCATCATCATAAACCCATTCCTGCCTCCCAATCTGAACTGTAAAGAAGGGAGAAGGCCTGACTTTCAGCCATGCTTCTTTCAGGTCAACACTGGCAGGGTCTCCACTTACCGATGTTGCATTATAAGTACTTTCGTCACCCCAGACCCGGGAATCCTGCACAATCAGCCCAAGGCTGTATTTTTCCTGATCGTACATCATCCCTACCCTGCTCCTTTGTGTAACAAAAAAAGCCGGTAAACTGCTTTCCTGAGGCAAAGTTTTATAGCCAAATCTGTATTCAGTTCTAAAACGCAATTCACTGATAATCTTTAACTGAGAAAATGCGTTAAAACTCAGTGCAGCAAATGCAAATAAAAATAATCTTTTTTTCATGTGTCTTCTAATTAAAAGCTCCTTTCAAATATGATCTGGTAATATCATTTTTCGGACGATTAAAAAAATCATCAGTATTGCCCTGTTCAATCACTTCTCCCATGTACATAAACACCACATGATCAGCAATACGCTTAGCCTGTCGTAAAATATGGGTAACAATGACAACTGTATATCTGTCTTTCAGTTCGACAAATTTTTCTTCAATAGCCTGACTGGAAATGGGATCGAGCGCTGAGGTAGGTTCATCCGCCAGAATTATCTCAGGATCAACAGCCAAACCCCTTGCCAGACACAAACGCTGCTGCTGTCCGATCGACAAACGGCTGGCTGGCTCGTACAACCTGTCTTTTACTTCTTCCCACAAACTTGCCTGTTCAAGATAATGCCTGACCCTTTGAGAAAGTATTTTACGGTTCCCCCTCCCATTGATTTTCAATCCAAAAGCAATATTGCCATAGATACTCATTGGCAAAGGATATGGCCTCTGTGCAAGTAAACCCATGTTCTTTCTAAGTTCGGTCAATTCCCATGTCCGGTCAAAGATATTCCTTCCGTTTAAATAAATATTCCCTTTCATTTTAACATCCGGAACCAGGTCGATCAAACGGTTGAAACATTTCAGCAAGGTGGTCTTTCCGCAGCCTGAAGGCCCCAGAATAACAGTGATTTTCCTCTCCGGAATTTCAACATTGATATTCTTCAGAATATTCTGTTTCCCAATACTTAAGCTAAAATCCTGAACGCAGATTTTCTCCATTTTCTCTAAAAGTTAATTTTATTTTTGTTTAGTTTCCCACTGATTATCCTCGACAAAATACTGATAACCAACACAATAATAGTTAAAATAAAAGCCGAAGCATAAGCCCTTGCCTGAACTTCGGGCAGAGGGGAGCCTAACTGGAAAAAAATAGCCAGTGGAAGGGTAGCAGCCGGCTCATTCAAAGAATCAGGAATAAAGTCAGTAAATCCGCAGGTAAACAATACCGAGGCTGCATCGCCAATGGCCCGGCCAAAAGAAAGTAATACAGCAGTGGCAATGCCTGGGAAACACTGCCTGATAATGACTAAAAAGGCTGTCTCTCCTGTAGTCGCTCCCAGTGAGTAGCTTGCTTCGTGAAGCGGAAGCGGCACTTCCTTGATGACTTCATCCATTGCCCGGATCATGATGGGTAAAATAAAAATGCTTACCGTGATAATTCCGGCAAGTAGTGATGTTTTCAGTCCGAAATAAATCATGATGGAAAAACCCAATGCTCCGTAAACGATGGAAGGCACCCCCCACAGCAGGTCGAGCAGGTATCTGATGAAATACACCCATCTTTTTCTTTTTATCAGACTTGTATTTAAAACAAGGGCAACAGGCAGGCCTGTCAGCAGGGCAAGAAATGTTGACGAAAAAGCGAGAATCAGGCTCCCAACGATGGCGTTCAGAATCCCGCCTTCCTTGCCAAAATAATATCCTCCATGCGGCACCTGGGAAATCATTTCCCAGCTCAGGGCCGGCCATGCTTTCATGGTAATTGATAAGAGAATGAGAAGTAAAACAGCCACAATTAAAACAGTGCTGAAAAACATGATCAGCCTGAATATCCATTCTTCAAGTTTGTGTTTTTTCATCGGTAATTTTCAAATTTTGTAATCAGCTGTCGCGACAAAAGATTAAATATCAGCACTACTGTCAATAAAATCAGGGCAGCAAACATGAGTGCCGAATCATACATCGGAATGGTAAGCATTTCACCGTAATTGTTGGCAATGAGAGCGGGTAAGGGATAAGAAGCATCGAAAAGGTGTTCAGGTATTTTAACCATATTACCAGCAACCATCAGAACGGCCATGGTTTCTCCAAACGCCCTGGAAATGCCCAGTCCCACAGCAGAAACAAGCCCCGGTAATGCCTTTTTCAAAATGACCTTTCTGATGGCCTGCCATTTTGCTGCACCCAGCGAAAGGGCTGATTCAAGCAGCTCGGATGGGACGATGCGTATAACTTCTATCATCAGATTCAGGATAAATGGAATGATCATCACCGCAAGTACGATAGCTGCTGAAATCAGGCTATATCCGCTGCTTTCATATCCCAAAAACCCTGACACATGATCTCTGATAAAAGGAACGATCACCAGAACCCCCCATGCTCCATAGACCACACTGGGAATACCGGCAAGAATATCAATTACCGGATGCATTATTTTCAAAACCTTTGCAGGAGCATATTGTGTCAGATGAATGGCAGAAAAAAGACAGACCGGTACGGCTATGATTATCGAAATAATGGTCAGCCATAAGGAACTGATGATGAAAGGAAAAAAACCAAATTTTCCCTTCATCGGGCTCCATTCTGATGAAAACAGTAAATCACTTAAGGAAGAATGAGACAGCACTGCAGCTGATTTCCAACTTAATCCTGCAATCAGTATAAGCGGAATTACAAAAACAAAAACAAGGCTGAAATTCATCAAAAATGAAGAAGACTCCGACCTGAGTTTTCGGGATAATTTCATGTTTAATTCTTTATTCAAGCTTTTTCAGGCTGGCATTTATTTTTTCTTCAGATAAAGCAACATAACCTGCTTTTTCAACCATTTTCTGACCCTCTGTCAGAACCCATTTGACAAACTCAATAACCAATTGATTCTGAGGCTTACCGTTGAAAACAAAAAATAAATCACGTGCAGGCGGACTGGGATACACCCCAGATTTGATGGCATTCATAATGTCGTCAAGAGTATTGTAAAAATATTCGGTGCTGTCAATCTTTCCGTCTTCATTGAGATCAATGGGAACGACTTCTATACCGGCATTCTTTTTTCTCGATTGCATATCAAATACATACACCACATTGTTGTATCCAATTGAGTTGATGTTGTTTTTAACTGCATCTGCAATTCCGGGGTCACCGTAAACACCTGTTCCTTTTAGACTTTCCTGATCTTTACCAAGATATTTTCCCCACATTTCAGCAGCTCCGCAAGCATCTGATCTGGTAAAAACCACAATCTTATCCTTGTTTTCGGTCCTGGTGACTTCTCCCCAGGTAAGGACTTCATTGGTCAGAAAAATCTTTTCAAAATCTACCTTTTTGAGCCCTTTTTTCATCAAATCACCCAAAACAGGATTTTTGGCATTGATGGTTGGCAACACTGCATCGCGGGTTACAGCTATCCAGTAAGCTCCTTTTGCCTCTTCCTCAGGCTTAACTTCCCGCGAAAACATTCCGATATCTACCAGACCGGTCAGCGCATCTGCCATTCCTTTGCCTGCACCACCAGCACTGATATTGATTTTTACCTGTGGATGCAGCTTCATGAATTCTTCTGCCCATGCTACTGTCATCGGATACAAGGCAAATGCCCCGGAAATTGTGATTGTACCTTTTAAAGTATCTGTCTCTTTTTCCTGCTTTTTATGGCAGGAAGACATCATCAGTATTGAAGCCAACACCAGCAATACTGAACCATTACAAATAATCTTTTTCATTTTTCAATCTTTTGAGTTTTTTTCGAAAAACAAATGTATATTAGTTCTATCGATTTTATAGACTAATATTGAAAAAATTTTTCAATTTTCTTTAAAAAGTTCTTTTTCCTTATTTAAAATTTTATCTAATGTGATGTTTTTCAATAAATTAACAGTTTCATCCCTTACCTGCTTGATATAAAACCTGATGGCACACTGAGCTTCATCTTTGCAATGCTTACACGGTTCATAATATCTAAAAGTAGCACAAGGCAGCAAAGCGATCGCACCGTCAAACAAACGGACAATATCGGCCAGATTGATGTTTTCAGGTGAGTTGATGAGGTAATATCCCCCACCCTTTCCCATTTTACTGCTGACAAATCCGTTTTTCTTTAATTCGAGCAAAATCAGCTCAAGAAATTTTTTTGGAATTTTTTCTGCTTTTGAGATATCATTGATCAATACAGGCCCCTGATTATAACATCTTGCCAGATGTGTTAGTGCATAAATCGCATATTGAGCCTTTTTTGATAACATTTCAGCAATAAAATCAGCTTTCAAAAATCACTATTTTCTGCGACATTGGAAAATTATTCTTATGGATCATTATTTAACGCCTTAACATCACAGCTTACAACTGATTGAATGTTACCAAAATATCCTCCCTACGGTACTCGAGCGGATGTTGATTTTTTATTTTATGAAACAATCATAAAATCCCGAAACGCCATCAGCTCCCCTCTCTTTTCGAAAGAAAGGGGCCGGGGGTGAGTTAGAACTGTTACCAAAATATCCTCCCTACAGGACTCGAGCGGGTATTGATTTCTGTTTTATGAGACAATCATAAAATCCCGAAACGCCATCAGCTCCCCTCTCTTTTCGAAAGAGAGGGGCCGGGGGTGAGTTAGATGTCCGTGCCTACTACAGACTGCCTGCTGCCTACTTAAACTTTCCGCCTTTCCTGTTTCGCTTTCCGCGTTTTTTCCTGCCTACTGCCTACTTACAGAAACTTATCTCATCAGCAACACCGTCCCGCTTACCAGCCTGCGTTGGCCTTGCGTTCCTTCTGCATTGATCTGGTAGTAATAGTTGCCGACCGGACAAGGTTTCCCTTTAAATGTGCCGTCCCAGCCGGTTTCAGGGTCG
>JAAYUY010000109.1 GCA_012517435.1 Sphingobacteriales bacterium
TCAGAAAAATGAGAGGAATGTCCGGCATTTTGTTCTATCATTATTTTAAAACCATTGGCCGTAAGCATTTTAACGCCCTGAGGGGTAAGAGGAATTCTTTTTTCGTCCATGATGGATTCACGTGGAATTCCTATGGTGAGTCCCTGATCTTTTTTCTGAGATTTAAGCGGCATTTCAAGAGGTAAAACGCCTCCTTCTTCACTTATCTGAAAAAAATCATCCTTTTTTATTCTTTGCATGGCTGAAACATAAGATTTTTTAAGCCGTGAAGTTAAGTTTTTTTCACTTCCCGAGTTCAAAAATCCTTTTTTCTCCGTCAACCATTATTCTGACATTTAAAAAAGTATCAGGTATCAAACCTTCAATTTTTTCCGGCCACTCAATAAAAACATAGTCTTCGGAAAAAAATATCTCTTCATAGCCCAGTTCATAAACTTCCTCGGGTTTTCTAAGCCGGTAGAAATCAATATGATAGATTTTATACCGGCCTTCATATTCGTTGATCAGAGTAAAAGTTGGGCTTGTTACTTCACCTTCATATCCCAGCTGAAAACAAAGTTCTTTGATCAGTGTAGTTTTACCCGCACCAAGTTCTCCTGAAAAAGCAATTTTTTTCTGATTGAGAGCCAGAATCCGGGAAGCAATGAAAGGCAGGTCTTTCAGTTTATTACATTCAAATTTAATCATGGAATCAGTTTTCAAGAACAACGATGGGCACCATCATCTCTTCCATCGACACACCGCCATGCTGAAAAGTGTTTTCGTAGTAATTGGCAAAATAGTTATAGTTATTCTGGTAAATAAAATAATAGTCTTCTCTGGCAAAAATATAGCTGGAACTGATAGCAGGCTGAGGAAGCATGATGTCAGCAGGATTTTTAAAATAAAGTACTTCTTTCATTTCGAAGTCAAGGTTTTTTCCTTGTTTAAACCTCAGGTTGGTGGTGGTGTTTTTGTCACCTATCACACGGGATGGCCTTTTTACCCTGATTGAACCGTGGTCGGTGGTGATTACCAGATAGCATTTTTCTGAAGCTATTTTTTCAATGGTTTCATATAAAGGCGAATTTTTGAACCATGAATAGGTTAGTGAACGATATGCAGTTTCATCTTCGGCCAGTTCTTTCAACACTTCCATTTCTGTTCTGACATGTGAAAGCAGGTCGATAAAATTATAGATGATGATCCGCAGGTTGCCGTTCATGTTGTTTACCTGATCCGGTAGCCTTCTTCCTGCTTCGAGTGAAGTGATTTTCTGGTAATTGACACTGATATTTTTTCTGAGTTTACGGAGATATTCTATCAGAAATTTTTCTTCGTTCAGGTTTTTCGAGCCTTTTTCTTCATCAAAAACCCAGGAATTGGGATAGCTTTTTTCGATATCCAGTGGCATCATACCGGAGAAAATAGCATTTCGGGAATAATTGGTTGCTGTTGGTAAAATGCTGAAATACAAATCATCATCCAGAAGATGAAATTTGTCAGTCAGCAAAGGCTGAATGGTTTTCCATTGGTCGTACCTGAAGTTGTCAATGATAATGGTATAAACCGGACGTCCCTTTTCCGCCAGTGGTAATATTTTTCTGATCATCAGCTTGTTCGACATGAGTGGAGCAGAATCGGGATTTTTTATCCAGTTCTGATAATTTTTCGAGATAAATTTAAAGAAGTTTGCATTGGCTTCAGATTTTTGGGAATCTAAAATTTGCTTCAGATTGGTATCATTCGATTTTTCGAGTTCAAGTTCCCACCTGACCAGTTCACGATACAGTTTTTTCCATCCTTCGATATCAAGATTGTCGTTGATGGTCATCGATAACTCCCTGAAATCCTGCTGATAAAGTGAAGTTATTTTTTCACTGACCAGTTGTTTTTGTTCCGTATGTTTTTTTACAGTCAGCCAGAGTTGTTTGGGATTAACCGGTTTGATCAGATAATCAGAAATCTGGGAGCCGATGGCTTCGTTCATCACAGGCTCTTCTTCAATTTTAGTTACCATGACAACGGGTAATTCCGGCCTTATCTTTTTAATGGCCACAAGGGTATCAAGCCCGTTGATGCCCGGCATTTTTTCGTCCAGAAATACGATATGGTAAAAATTGTTTTCTATTTCTTCAATGGCATCATAACCATTGGTTACTGCAACTACTTCATAATCTTTTTGTTCAAGAAAAATAATGTGTGGTTTAAGTAAATCAATTTCATCATCTGCCCAAAGAATCTTAATTTTGCTCATGATTTTTAACTGTTTATGACGTTGTGCAAAGGTAAAAACTTAATTTTTAACAGTTTATTATCAGGTGAAAAAGATAATATTTATCAACGACCCGGTTGCCGGATTTATAAAAATTGATAATCCATTATTACTTGAAATTGTCAATCATCCGTATTTCCAGAGGCTCAGGCGTATCCGTCAGCTTGGCCTGACCGATCTGGTGTTCCCGGGCGCTTCACATACCCGTTTTCAACACACCCTGGGTGCTTTTCAACTGATGAATGATGTTTTGGGTATCCTGAAAATGAAAGGTGTAGATATCAGTGCTGAAGAAGAAACAGGTGTTCTTTATGCGGTTTTGCTTCACGACATTGGTCATGGCCCATTTTCTCATGCACTCGAAATGGAAATCGTTGAGAATGTCAGTCATGAAACAATTTCCAGGTTTTTTCTCAGGCACTTTAACCATCAGTTAGGAGGCCCGCTTCAAATTGCAGAAAAAATTTTCAACAACAGTTTCGGGAGGCCTTTTTTTCACAGCCTCGTTTCCGGACAACTCGATGTTGACCGCCTCGACTATCTCAGGAGAGACAGTTTTTATACCGGTGTACCTGAAGGTATGACTGGCTCCGAGCGACTGATTCGTATGATGAATGTAGCTGAAAACCAGTTGGTTGTTGAAAAAAAAGGTGTTTATACCGTTGAAAATTATCTGATTGCCCGTCAGTCGATGTACTGGCAGGTTTATCTTCACAAAGCTGTTATATCAGCCGAACAAATTCTGATTAAGATACTGAGAAGGGCTAAATGGCTTGCCCGTCAACAGCAAAATCTTTTTGCCAGCCCGGCTTTGTCTTTTTTCCTCTATAACGACATTTCTGCTGACGATTTTAACAATCCATCTGTTTTGGATAACTTTGCACTCCTTGAAGATAACGATATATTACTTGCAATTAAAGTTTGGATGAACCATAGTGATTTTATTCTTTCATATTTAAGCCGTAACCTGATTAACAGAAACATCCCAGCTATCGAAGTATCCGATAAACCTTTCAGCGAAGAAAGAATAAAATTTTATAAAACGTTGACGCAAGAGCATTTTCATACAGGTGAGGAAGAAAACGACTATTTTGTCTATTCCGATTCCATTCAAAACACCTTATATGATTTTGTCAACGAACCTATCAGAATCCTGAATCCGGATGGAACTGTCGTTCATTATCACTCACCGTTTCTGAATGCAGAAATTCCGGTGCAGAAATATTTTCTTTGTTACCCCAAGCAATTCAAAAAAATATAGCATTCATGCAGATTACCCTTAAAGAAATATGTGATATCACTGATGGTAAACTCAGTTCTTCTTTATATGAGTCGAGAAATATTTCCGGTATTGCTACCCTGGAGGAAGCCTGTGCTGATGATTTATCTTTCTATCATAACGCCAAATATCTTGACAAGCTTTACCAGACTCAGGCAGGAGTTGTTCTGGTACCTGAAAGCTTCAGAACAGATGATAGCCTGAACTTTATTCCCTTGTATGTTAAAAATGTTTACGAATCTCTTGTCTTGTTGCTCGAAAAATTCAGCTTTACTTCAGATCAGAAGACCGGAATAGAAGAGCCGGTATTTATCGGTAGTAATGCCACGATAGGAAAAGATTGTTATCTCGGGGCTTTCACCTATATCGGCAGCAACGCAAAAATCGGTGAACACGTTAAAATCTATCCCAACTGTTATATCGGAGAAAATGTTGAAATTGAGGACTATACGGTAGTTTATGCTGGTGTGAAGATTTACTCAAAAACAAAAATCGGTAAGAAATGTATTCTTCATTCCGGTTGCGTCATAGGCAGTGACGGCTTTGGACATGCACCCATGGAGGATGGAACTTTCAGAAAAATACCCCAGATAGGCAATGTGGTTATTCACGATAATGTTGAAATTGGTGCAAACACTACCATCGACAGGGCTACCCTTGAGTCAACCATCATCCGCTCAGGCGTCAAACTTGATAACCTTATTATGATTGCCCATAATGTGGAAATCGGGGAAAATACGGTCATTGCAGCGCAGAGTGGTATCAGCGGAAGTACAAAGTTGGGTAAAAACTGTATGATTGGTGGTCAGGTGGGCATTGTCGGGCATATTATGATCGCTGAAAAATCAAGGATAGGTGCCAAAAGCGGTGTTTCCAGGGCAATCAGCGAAGCCGATAAAGATTGGTTTGGTATTCCTGCTCTGCCACTTCATGATACGTTGAGAATACATGCTATTCTGAGAAAATTGCCTGACCTTTACCGGAAAATTAATTTGCAGGAAAAAGAAATTCAGGAACTTAAAAAACAACATAACTCATAACTTAATATCAATTATGGAAATCAAACAGAAGACAATCGGAAAGCAGGTCAGTTTATCAGGAACCGGCTTGCACACAGGAAAAAGGGTTGTATTGACGTTTCAGCCTGCTGCAGAAAATCATGGCATTAAATTCAGAAGGATTGATCTGAAAGAACAACCAGTTAGTGAAGCAGATGTTGATCTTGTTATTGATACATCCAGAGGAACCAAACTGGGGAAAAATGGCGTTGAAATTGGTACTGTTGAACATGTAATGGCTGCCATTGCAGGACTTGATATTGACAACCTGCTCATCGACCTTGACGGGCCTGAATGCCCGATAATGGACGGAAGTTCCATGCCTTTTGTCAAAGCGCTGCTCGATGCAGGGATTAAAGAGCAAAATGCTGAAAAAGTTTATTTTGAAATAAAATCGAACATCTATTTTTCAAATGAAGAGGCTAAAGTCGAGATGATTGCCATGCCGCTGGATGGCTTCAGAATGACTGTAATGATTGATTATAATTCCCCTATATTGGGTAGTCAGCATGCCAGCATTACCAATTTGCGGGAGTTTAAAACCGACATTGCCGCCAGCCGTACTTTTTGTCTGCTGAATGAAGTGGAAGAGCTTGTCAATCAAAACCTGATCAAAGGGGGAGATGTCAACAATGCCATTGTAATAGTTGATAAAGAGTTATCGGATGAGCAAATTGACAGACTTGCCAAAATATTTAATAAAGATCCCAAAACCCTGAAGGTACAGAAAGACGGGATTCTTAACAATGTTGAACTGCATGCACCCAACGAACCGGCACGCCATAAACTGCTTGATTTACTGGGAGATATGGCACTTATTGGTGTTCCTATAAAGGCTCAGGTCATGGCTGCCCGTCCGGGACATAAATGGAATATCGAATTTGCGAAAAAAATCAAAAAAGTCATTAAATCAGCACAGAAGGCCGATAAAGTGGGTTTGCCCAAATATGATCCTAACAAAAAGCCTGTTTTCAGTACAATTGAAATTGAAAATTTGCTGCCTCACCGCCATCCTTTTTTACTGGTTGATAAAATCATTGAAATTTCAGACCGTTTTATCACAGGAATTAAAAATGTAACCTATGATGAATATTTCTTCAAAGGCCATTTCCCCAAAAACCCTGTTATGCCGGGTGTTTTAATCATTGAAGCATTAGCCCAGACAGGCGGTGTTCTTGTTTTATGCGATAAGCCTGACCCTGAAAATTATTCCACCTATTTCCTTAAAATTGATAATGCCAAGTTTAAAGATAAGGTACTACCCGGTGATACCCTGATTTTACGGTGTGAAATGACTGCTCCCATCCGGAGGGGTGTCTGCATCATGAAAGGAGAAGCCTATGTCGGGGAAAAGCTGGTGGCTGAAGCAGAATTAATGGCTCAGATAGTTAAAAACAGTTAATATGCACCAACCCTTAGCTTATGTTCATCCGGGAGCTAAAATAGCTCAGAATGTGGTCATCGAACCGTTTGTGACCATTCACAACAACGTGCAGATCGATGAAGGAACCTGGATAGGCCCTCATGTAACTATTATGGAAGGAGCCATAATCGGTAAAAACTGTAAAATTTTTCCCGGGAGTGTGATTTCTGCTATTCCTCAGGACCTGAAATTCAATGGTGAAGACAGCAATGTGGTTATTGGCAACAATGTCGTTATCCGTGAATTCTGCACCATCAACAGAGGAACGGTTCAGTCGCGTCAAACTTTTATTGATGATAATTCCCTTGTTATGGCATATGTCCATCTTGCTCATGATTGCCATGTCGGGAAAAATGTCATCCTTGCCAATGCGGTCAATATTGCCGGACATGTAAATATTGGTGATTATGCTATTATTGGCGGCATGAGTGCCATCCATCAGTTTGTGAATATCGGGGCACATGTCATGGTATCGGGAGGCTCTCTGGTCAGAAAGGATATTCCTCCCTATACAAAAGCTGCCCGTGAACCATTGTCTTATGTGGGAATTAATTCCATCGGATTGAGAAGGAGAGGGTTTTCTTCAAAGAAAATCAATGAGATACAGGATATTTACAGGATACTTTACATTCGTGGATACAACACTTCTCAGGCATTGAGAATCATTGAAGCTGAATTTAAGGCTACGCCTGAACGTGATGAAATATTAAGCTTTATCCGTAATTCCGACCGCGGTATCATGAAAGGTTATAGCCGGAAATAATTTAACAAGACATGCGGATCGCCTATATTGTCATGGCTTATAAAGACCCTCAGCAAATTGACCGTCTTGTTAAGGCCATGAATCATGAGGCTATTGATTTTTACATTCATGTTGATGCCAAGTTTGATATAAAGCCATTTCTGTTTCTTAAGGAAAACAGGAATGTCTATTTTTTTAAGAAAAACCATGTAATTTACTGGGCAGCATGGAATTTTACCCGGACATTGCTGCTATGCATCCATGAAATAATACAGACCGGCATACCTTACGAGTTTGTCGCTTCCTTTTCAGGACAGGATTATCCGTTAAAAAGCAATGAACATATTGTTGATTATCACCTGAAAAACATTGGTTGTTCCTTTTTTTCCCTTGAAGAACATCATTCGGAGTGGTGGACTCATGCCATCAGCAGGGTCAAGAAATATCACCTGACCAATTACAATTTTAAGGGAAGGTATAAGCTTCAGGACATCATGAACAAGGTTTTGCCGGAACGTAATTTTCCCTTTTATCAGACACTTTATGGCGGGCCCAGAGCAACATGGTGGACCATGTCGTCTGATGCGGCCAGATATGTTTCTGAAAGGGTTTTATCTGACAAAAAGCTTCAACGTTTCTGCAATTTTACCTGGTGTCCTGATGAGTTTCTGATTCCAACCGTATTGATGAATTCTCCTTTTAAGGACTCAGTTATCAATGATAGCGGAAGATATATTGACTGGTCGTCAGGAGGGGCAAACCCAAAGATATTGACGACAGATGATTTCGATAACATTATAAATTCCGGAAAACTGTATGCCCGCAAGTTTGATGTATCCGTTGATTCTGAAATACTTGACCAGATTGATGCGGTGAGGTAGTTTTTTGTTTAAGGTGATGCCTGGCCATCCTTCTTTTATCTCAATCTGAAAAAGATGATTTTCCTGACATTTGCTCCCGTTGTGGCAAATTACTTATTGTAATCAGGGACAACAAATCCAAATTGATTTTTAAGTTCAGCGGCTGAAAAGTTTTCAATGGTAACTTTCTGCATGTAAATATTTGTCAAAGGCCTGTTGCTGGAATTTACCGGTTGTTGTGCTATGGTCTCCACTACATTCATCCCCGATACGACAATGCCAAATACCGTATAATTTTTATCCAGATAATGAACCCCGTTTGGATTCTGGACAATATAAAACTGGGAGCCATTCGACTTTTTTTCAGGATTCATACTGTCGGGAAGGCGGGCTGCACCAATAGCTCCGTTTACATGCGTCAGGCTGTCATGAAATTCGGCAGGGATATCATATCCCGGGCCACCAGTACCTGTTCCTGTTGGGTCTCCGCCCTGAATAACAAAATTTTTTACAACCCGGTGAAAAATCAGACTGTCGAAATATCCATTGCGAATGAGTTTTAAATAATTGGCCTTATGGCCGGGAGTTTCATTGTACAACCAGCAAAAGATATCACCAAAACTGGTTGAAATTTTCCAGATTTCATATTTTTCGGGCTCAGCAACGGTTACACTATACGTTTCTGTCCATGCAGAATCTTTGATAATACAGGTATATGTGCCTGCTTTTAATCCTGAAATATCTTCCGTTTTTGCTCCGTTCGACCATTCAAACAGGTAGGGAGGAGTTCCTCCTGTTACCTGAAGGTCAATACTCCCGTCATGTCCTCCTTTCCAGCTGACATTCACCACACTGTGGCTGATGGCCATTTTTGGCGGGTCAGGTGGTTCTTTACATTCAGAGAGAAATAAAATTGTTGCGAAGCCTGCTAAAATGATTGTTAAAAAATGCTTCATGGTTAAAATTTTAATGATATGAATGAACCTCTAAAATAATTACCAAACGCATATTGTGTTAAATTTGCGACCAAAAAAACAAATATGAAGGTAGTTGCATTCAATGGCAGTCCCCGTAAAGATGGCAATACACGCGTGCTGATTGAGGAAGTTTTTAAAGTCCTGCAGACTCATGGAATTGAAACAGAATTGATTCAGGTAGGCGGAACGAATATCAGAGGTTGCCAGGCATGTGAGAAATGCAGAAAAAATATTGATTTTCAATGCTCTATGAAAAATGACATTGGAAACGACTGTATCAGAAAAGCGCATGATGCTGATGCCATTATTTTTGGTTCTCCGACTTATTTCAGTGATGTAACAGCAGAGATGAAAGCCTTGCTCGACCGTCTTGGGTATGTCTCAAGGGCAAACGGTAATTTTCTGAACCGTAAAGTGGGGGCTTCGGTAGTGGCAGTGCGAAGGGGAGGCGCTACCCATGCTTTTGATACCATGAACCATACCATGCAGATTTGCGGGATGTTTATTGTCGGAGCTACCTACTGGAACATGGGTTACGGACGAGAAAAAGGTGAAGTACTGAACGATTCAGAAGGAATGAAAAACATGAAAGCATTGGGAGAAAACATGGCCTGGCTCCTTGAACGCATTCATTCCGAAGAGAAAGACAATTAATAAATGGCTGAAGGATAACATTTCCCTTCTTGCTAATCGCCAGATATTATATTTTTTTTCGATTTGAATCGCTGAATATTATAATTTTTTAATACAGTCAACAGACGTCAGCGAAAAATGAGAGAGTGGTTTTCAGATCAGAAAGTCATTAATATTGGCAGGTGTAATTATTTTAAAATTACAATCAGGATAAGCACTGAGAAAAGTCCTTGGAATTTTTGCCTTTTTATGTGGGTTTAATTTAAATTCAAAGGCATTTAAATGACCGTCTTTTTCTTCAATATAATCAATCTCCTGTTGCTGAACCGTACGCCAGAAAAAAGAGTTTACATCCAGATTATGATAAATTTTAAACTTTTGTCTTTCCGAAATAAGAAAATTTTCCCACAAAGCTCCGGCATCGGACCGGGCATCCATCGGTAAAAAGTTTCCGATTATTGTATTTCTGATTCCATTATCGTAAAAATAGATTTTTTTACCTTTCTTAATTTCATTTCTTGAATTTTTGCTAAATGCATTTAATCTGAAAATCAAATAAGCTTTTTCAAGTAAATCGATATATTTTTCAATAGTTCCTTTATCTGAATCCAGCAATTGTGCCAGTTCATTAAATGAAACTTCATTGCCTGTCTGCAAAGCCAAAGCTTTTAATATTTTTTCAAGTAATACGGGTTTTTTAAGCCCTTCCAGCTGAAGTAAATCCTTATATAAAAAACTTGAAGCAAGCGATTTTAATATCATTTGCTCATTTCCCTGGTTTTGAATTACATCCGGATAGTAACCGTAAATAAGGCGATGATTAAGCAGTTTTTTTTCTTCAAAAAAACCGTGATGCTTTGTCATTTCTTCAAAAGAAATGGGATGAAGAAAAAATTCAAATTTACGGCCCGTCATAGGTTCGTTAATTTTTCCGGAAAGGTCAAATGCAGATGAACCGGTTGCAATTAATTGAACATCTTTAAAATTATCGTGAATGATTTTTAACACCAGTCCCGCTTCGGGAATTCGTTGTGCTTCATCAATAACAATAATTTCATTATCAGCTATGTATGGCTTCAGCTTGCTGGAACTTACATCAGTCAGCAAAGATCTGACTTCTGCCTCGTCACCATTTAACATCAATGTTTTTTTACCGGTATCAGGAATTAACTGTTCAATAAGAGTGGTTTTACCGACCTGACGGGCTCCATAGATAATGATGGTTTTGCCTTTGAAAAGAAAATCTTTCAAAATATCTTCGAGAAGTCGCTTTATCATGATTGTTAAATTTTTTGCAAATATATGAGCTAAAATAAAAATCGCAAAATATTATATTTTTTTTCGATTTGAATCGCTGAATATTATATTTTTTAGTGATTTGTGGCTTGTTGTTAATGCAAATGTCCGAGCTGGTTATGGTTGATGGGTATAAGTTCGGTGTCCCGGAAATATACTGCCTATTGAAGCCTGCCTGTTGCCAGCTTAAAAAGGTAGTAATCTCAGCTTGCCCTTTTAGCCCTTTCCCACCTGACACTTTGTTTTTTAAGGATAAAACGTAAAAACCCGAGATAGACAGCATAATTCATGATGAAGAAATAGAAGGGGACAAAAAAACCGGGGATAGAGACATTTTTATTCCTGAACAGCCAGCCCGTAAATGCCAGCAAATAGAACAATACCTGACCGGCCAGCAA